>DLVP01000013.1:0-23557 GCA_003445125.1 Oscillospiraceae bacterium
TTGGGGCGTGAAGATCGCCCAGGGCAGCGTGACCGATGCCGGTAACTAAGGAGGTGGAGAGATGAAACGAACTTGTAAAACGATCTTCTCACTGGTCCTGACCCTGCTCCTGACCGTGAGCCTGGCCACCTCGGCCTTTGCGTCCTCCTCCATCACCTTTAAGGGCTTCTCCGCTGGCTTCGACTTCCAGCCCGGCAGCGAGTACACGGAGACTGACCTGTTCGGCAATTTCAAGAACGTCATGCCCGGCGATACCGTGACGGAGACCATTACCTTTACCAACTCCGCGACCGACTGCGATTTCGTGAATCTCTACATGAGAGCCGAGGCACATGACGAGACGGACAATCCGCTCAGTCCCAAGGTCGCAGAGAAGGAAACCGTCGCCACCATGACGGAATTTCTGTCCAAGCTCTCCATGAAGGTCTGGAACGGCACGGAGCTGATCTATGAAGTTTCTCCAGACCAACTGGATGGGCTGAAAAGCAATAAGCTTCTCGGCACCTTCCGCACAGGCGAGACGGCCACGCTGAAAGTCGAGCTGAGCGTCCCCATCGAGCTGGACAACAAGTACGCCAACCGCGTGGGCGAAGTGGACTGGATTTTCCATGTGGAAGCTTACAACGAAAGCCAGCTTTCCGTCCGCAAGGTCTGGTCTGACGGCAATGCAAACCATGCAAATGACAGCGTGACCGTCAATCTGCTGAAAGACGGCAAGGTTGAAAGCTCTCAGGAGCTGAACGCGGCAAACGGCTGGGCATACACCTTTGACCGGCTTCTGGAAGGCCATACCTGGACTGTCGAGGAAGCGGAGGTTCCTGCCGGGTACACTGTCAGCTACAACACCGTGGGCACGCTGACGACCATCACCAACACAAAGAAAACGCCGCCCAAGCCCGATCCCGACCCTGACCCCTCCTATCCTCTGGATGTCGTTGTCCGCAAGGTGTGGAGCAGCGATGATAGGAAGGATCGCCCGGATTCCGTGACCGTTACGCTTTATAACGGCGATGTTCCCTACGAGACGGTACGTCTCGGCGCATGGAATAACTGGACGTACACTTGGAAAGACCTGAGCGCCTACGGAAACTGGCAGGTTATCGAGTCCAATATCCCTAAGGGCTATGTCCCGTCTTACAGTGTCTCCGGTAATGTCGTTACCATCACCAATACCCGCAGTTTGATCCAGACCGGTCAGCTCAACTGGCCTATCTGGGTGCTCGGCGGCGCGGGACTTGTCCTTGTATCTCTCGGCGGGGCAATTCTGGTGAAGAAAAAGAGAGAAAATAATGCCTAAAAAAACGGGCATTGCCATCGTAGCAGTGGGAGCAGTGCTGATCCTTTCGGCACTGCTCCTTTTCTTCCATAACCGTCAGGAGGACGTACAAGCCGGGCAGGAAGCCGAGAGCCTGCTGGAAAACGTCGAGTCGGTTATTGAAACGAAAAAAATAAAAGTACCGGTTATCAGTACGCAGCCGGAGGCAGCTCCGTCTACGACGCCGCTTGACCCCCAAATGCCGGTCGTGATGCTGGATGGCTATGAATATGTGGGCTATGTCGAAATTCCGGTGCTGGAGCTGAAGCTGCCTGTTATGTCTGAATGGGATTATAACCGGCTGAAGCTTGCACCCTGCCGTCAATTCGGCTCTTCTCGCACGGACGATCTTGTCATTGCCGCGCACAATTACGAAAGCCATTTTGGCCATCTGAAAGACCTGTCGGAGGGAGATACCGTTACCTTTACGGACATGGAGGGTATCGTCAACACCTACAGCGTTGAAAAGATCGAAACGCTGAACCCCAACGAAGTAGATGCAGTACAAAACAGCGGGTACGATCTTGTCCTCTATACCTGCACCAAGGGCGGCAAGACCCGGGTGACGGTGTTCTGCAACCGCGAGGAGATAGCTGCACCCTCTCCGGCTCCGACACCGATGGAAAAGTGAGGCTTATACATGGCAAACAATATTATCGATTTGGACAGAAAAAGAAACCGCCGCTCTCGTGCCAACAGCAGCAGATGGGAGAAGATGGATCGCTGCGTTCTGTGCTGGCATCTGACCAACGTTCCCCAAAACACGCCAATCTCTCATCGAAAATACTATGTCCAGGGGCAGGGACGGCTTTGCGCGAAATGCTACTACGAGCTTTGCAAGCAAGGTGCGTTCTTTGGCGAGGACAATGTAAACTCATAACAATGACAGATCAGAAAACAGAACAGCGGCTTCAAAGCGGCCAGAGGTTTGGTCGCTGGACAGTGCTCGATGGATGCATAACATCCCCACGAGGTGAGCGGAGATATCTGTGCCGGTGCGACTGCGGCACGGAGCGGTATGTGCTGGAGCGGTCACTGCTATATGGCGGATCTCAGAGCTGCGGCTGTCTGCGGAAAGAAATGGCGTATCAGGCCAATGCCTACAACTTGCTTGGACAGACCTTCGGCGACCTCCGTGTTGTTGGAAAGAGCCGGAAGCGCACGAAAATGGGGTCATATTGGACTTGCCTGTGCAAATGCAGCTATACCTGCGAGGCAACGGCCTCCGAGCTTGTGTCCGGTCGTAAAACGCATTGTGGTTGCAAAAGCATGAAAAACTATGCCACATCAGACATTACCGGCCGGAGATTCGGCAGGTTGACTGCGCAATACTCTACGAAAAAACGAGATGCAAAGGGCTTTGTTTTCGCTCCCAGTATTTGCGGTTGGCTTCTTTGACTTTATCTTTGTTTTTTGCTCGCCATTTGCGAAAATATTCAAGCCTTTCCGCTCTCGCCATTTCGGCAATTTGTGTATCGGTCATTTTTACACCCCCTTTCGATTTATTTTTTTCTTTACCTCTTGACACAAAGTTACAATGAGGCTATAATGTAAGAGAAAGAGAACGAGAACATTTTTATTGTTTGTTCGCTTTTTCATACTCTTATTATAGCGCGCTATCGGCAAATTGTCAAACAAATTCGAACACATTTTATATTTGTTCGAATTTGTTACAAATGAGGTTTTTTATCTATGGAATATTCAAGAAATGAAACATTGATTGAAATAGGGGAAAGAATACGAAACGAACGAGAAAAAAAAGGCTTAACGCAGACGGCGTTAGCGGACAAATTAAAAGACTTGAATATACCCATAAGCCGACAAAAAATTGCAAAGTGGGAAACAGGGATTCAAGCAATGCAGGCAGAAGAGATTATAGAAGTCGCAAATTTTTTTGATGTTGACTGTGACTATTTTATTCGGGGCATAAAATCAGATAATGTAAAAACTGCAAAAACGACAGGGCTTTCAAACGATACAATAGAAGCATTAAAATCATTTAATACCTCTATTGAAAACAAGGTGATAATGAGATTTATTAATCTGTTAATTGAAGAATTATACAATAACAGATATATATGCGGCGATATCTGTGACCTAATAGAAAATACTAATGATTATTTCTCCAAAATTCGTTCAGCTCCCGTCAAATTACGCTATGCGTCAAGCGCAAAGGAAGTACACGAAACAGCAAAAGAAATTGCTGACTTATCAGCGGCTGTGAATGGCGGCAAGTATGTTTTGTCAGAATTTTTCGGAAAATTTCTTGAAAAGTTTCGTTTATTAACAAACGGGATTTCCTCTGATGAAGCAATAAGATTAAAATCAGATTATTTAGATATAGGACAACAAGTATACAAGGACGGTGTAAACAATGGCGAACATACAGGAAAGACGGAATAAAGACGGACAGTTGATTTCTTTTTCAATCCGTGTTCATCGTGGCAGAGGGGCAGACGGTAAACAATTAAAGCCGTATACCGCAACATTCAATGTTGAACCGACTTGGAAAGAAGAAACGGCACGAAAAAAGCCGCTGCATTTGCAGCGACCTTTGAAAAAGAATGTAAAGAGGGTATCCGGGCAGATACCCGACAAACCTTTGCGGCTTATTGTGATTATGTCATTAACCTAAAAGAAAACAGAGGGACAAAACATTCAACGATTGTCCGTTATAAAGAATTGGCGGAACGCATATACCCGCAGATTGGGCATATAAAGCTGAAAGATTTGCGCGTGGAACACCTGAATACCCTGTACACCTATTTGTCATCAGACGGTTTGAATAAACAAACAGGCGGCAAGTTGAGCAATAAAACGATAATAGAACATCACCGTTTGATTTCCGCTGTGTTGGAACAGGCGGTTAAAGAGGGGCTTATACCGTTTAATCTTGCCCAAAGAGCAGACAAGCCGAAAATGCAGGAGCATGAAGTCAATTATTTTCAACCGGAACAGGTACAGGCAATACGGGAAGCGTTGAAAAATGAGCCGTTAAAGTGGCGTGTGTTGGTTCACTTGCTTTTGATTACCGGTGCAAGGCGTGGGGAAATTCTTGGGCTGAAATGGGACAAGGTAGATTTTGAAAATAAACAGCTTTATATTTGCAACAGTATTCTGTATTCTTCGGATATCGGCGTATATGAAAGCACGCCGAAAACCGAAAGATCAAAGCGTTATGTCTCTGTTCCTGCCGAAACGATCGCATTATTGAAGGAATATCGACAAGAGCAAAACAAAGAGTATATGAAACAGGGTATATTATTTAAAACGAAAAATTTTGTTTTTGCCCGCTATGACGGTGAACCGTTGCATCCCGACAGCGTACCGAATTATTTGCAAAAGTTTTCAAAGCGTTACGGTCTGCCGCATATAAACGCTCACGCTTTCCGGCATACTATGGCAAGTATACTGTACTTCAATGGCGTTGACAGCGTTTCGATTTCAAAGCGTTTGGGTCACGCACAGGTCAGCACAACGGCGAATATATACGCTCATGTGATGGAGGAAGCCGACAAAAAGAATGCGGATATACTTTCAGAAATATTTCTCAAAAAAGCATAGCTTTATAAAAGACTTGAAAAAAACTTGGAAAAAACGCCTGTTTTACGGCAAAAAGAAAACCGCCTGACTTTGCACAAATGGCTTAGTCAAGCGGTTTTTCATGTATCGCACCGCCAAAAAAGATGGCACGATAATAAGGTGAAATATCCGCCTGTTGCCGAATGTGAAATAACGGCTTAGCCCCTTGTGAAATATTCCCCCCTTGGTCGCAATGTGAAATGAAATAAATTCATTCACGACCGCAGGCTTTTCACGTGCCACAGGCATATTTCACGCACGAAGTGCATTTCACAAATCCCGAAGGGATTTATTTCGTTGAAAAAAGCACTTGCACATGCAAGTGCTTTTTTGCAAAGAACCGTAATTTTGGTAGAGCCCGTTTAAGGGGTTCAACATCAGTTCAGGTGGGGCAGTTCTTGATTTAAGGGGGCATTGTTTTTGGCACTGCGTCGGCACTCTGCGGCAAGCCGGAAGTTATCACTCCAATTCTGTGCGAATGGTAAACTCCTTCGGAAGATCGAAGATTTCATTCTTCAAAAAGATTGGGTAGAAGTATTCGTCCTTCAATCTGTCAAACTCTAACCATTCAAATGTATGTGTATGTTTACCTTCTGTTAGAGTAAAGCTGTTGCTTCTTTCCGATAAATCTGTATTTGAGATGTCCATCAAAAAATAAATACACAACTCGTGATAACGAATACCATCCACATCTTCAGTGAAAAATGCCTGATTGAGCCACAATGGGCGAGCGATCTTCAGGGTCACGCCAAGTTCTTCCCAAATTTCCCGTACCACCGCCTGCTCAGCCGTTTCACCCATCTTAACCCTTCCGCCCGGAAGGTAAAAGTATGGTGAACGTTCATCGTGCATCGCCAGAATCCTGTTTCCCGAAATTATCATTGCACACACTCTGTAATTAAACTTTTGGTTCTCCTGATTGAACGAAATATCCATACACTACCCTCCTCAAATCATGATTTGCTATATCTACTAAACAATTCTGCTATGTGCAGAATAAGAAAAAGTCCACCCTAATTCTATCGAAATTACGGTGGACTTATGGTTGCGGGGGTGGGACTTGAACCTCACGACCTCCGGGTTATGAGCCCGACGAGCTACCAACTGCTCTACCCCGCGATATCTGATTGCTAAGCTATTATAGCTCAAAAAAGCGAATTTGTCAAGCCCTTCACGCAAAAAAACTTCCGACGACGTTCGACAGCGCGGTGTATTGACATTTTCGGGGAATTTTGCTATAATACCCGTCGGCTGAGCAAATCGAAAGGAGGGGAAAGAGTATGAAAAAGGCACTTTCCGTTTTGATGGTCATGTTGATCGTCATCACTTCGTTTGCGGCTTGCGGCGAAAAAACGATCACCTGCAGCGTGTCCATCGTGGACGCGGAGGGAAATTCCGTGGTGAGCGGTGACGTCAAAGTTTCCGAGAACAAAGCGACGGCAGAAGAGGCAATTTTGAGCATTTGCCAGAGCAACAAGGTTTCGTACACCTACGAGAACGGTTTCTTTGACAATTTCGGCGGCATTGCTTCCACACAGACCGATGGCTGGCTGCTGTATGTAGACGGCAAGCTCTCCGACTTCGGAGCAAAAGAGACTGTGGTCAAAGAGGGCACCGTCATTGAATTCAAATACGTGAATTACAATGAGGCGTTCGGAGCATAACTTTCTCAAGAATCAAAGGGGCGGATTTTCGTGAAAACGAAAATCCGCCCCTTTGACTGTAACATATCTCCATACAATTGTAACGAAATTCCATTTAAGAAGGCAAAAAAAGGTGCTATAATACAAATGATGACTCAGCGAGTCACAAGATAAAAGAAGCCGTCTTCGCGACGGTCTGATTGGGAGGAGATCTTGTGAAGAAAATCGGGATCATTTTGCTCTGCTTGTTCTTATGCGGCTGCGAAAAAGCACAAACCGCCTCGTCGCGGGAGGACAGCTCGGCAAAGGTATCGTCGGCGAAGGAGAGTAAGGACAATTCATCGAAAAGGAATACGTCCTCGTGGACGCTGAACGTCGCGGACTATATCCGCGAAATCGACGGCGAGAAGTATTTTGATGTTTCTGCGGCGGCTGCCGATGCTCCACGCCGTCCGACAGACGACGAGTTTTTCCCCGAAGTGGACGGTTTTGTCGGTTATTACATTGAAAAAGGCGTCTATCTTTTGGATCGCGACACGATTCTGCGCGTGGTGGAATATCCGTTCAAAGGCGACGGATCAATCAAATGGACGGGCTTCAAACCTGATATGTGGATTGACTGCGAGGATCAGTTTGACGGAATTCTGCCGATTTCCAGAATGAGCGATCCGCTGTATGTGGATATGTGTCTGCCGAATCCGGGATGCAGTTTTCGCGATCGTATCAACGCGACCAATATGTATGCGGTGGCGGATGAATACAGAAATGCGCTTCCGATTGCCGCCGTGGGGCTGATCGAAGGAAAAGAACTGCCGGACGATGCGGAGATTACCCTCTGCTTCGGACCGATCAAGCTGTACGCGCGCACCAAGGATTCCGACGGTTGGTTTGTCGCCTCGGAGACGATGGCAAAGCCGGTGCATATCTACCCGCTGCCGTGGACGCTGGAAAACGACGAGAATCCCGTCTATAGCCAGCGGATTGCCGAAGAGAGGATCACGGAAGTAGACGGGCATTACGAAGTCAAACTGTACGGCGGGGACTTCACGGGCGCTTCCTTTGACGACGAACGCGTGGAATCAAGCCTTCTGCACTTCTGGGGCGATTTCTATTACTATGACCACGGTTCGGACATTTTGGGCTTGGCGTCAAGCTATGTGGTGTGGGTGAAGGAACCGGAATATGCGGGCTATCTGGTCGCCGGAGGTGCAGGTACAGATCTGCGCGGAAATAATATTGCCACGCAGCAGGCGTACAACGGCAGAAATGTCATCATCACGACCGAACCGACGATTTCGATCGGACACAATGTCGGACCGAAAAACTACGATGCAATCATGGACAGCGAAAAGGTGCAGGAGCTGATGGAAATGGACAAATATCAGACCCCCGATCGTCTGCCGACAAAATAAAATTTTCGTAAAAACCGAGAACGGAGCAATCTTTTGATTGACTCCGTTCAAATTTTAGTAATATTTTGACATTTACGACAAAATTTTTCAACTTAAGTACTTGTATTTATACAAAAGAAATGATAGAATACACGTACCGGGAAAAACCCGGAACGCAAAAATTGCGGATTTTGCGTTGGGGGGAAACCGAGACAAAGGAAAGGCTACGCTTTCAAACAGGGGAAACGCGTGCCGACAGAGAAGCTTTGTCCGGGAAAATCTATCTAAAATCAGGAGGGCGTATGTTCAAGAAATTCACTGCACTCATCACAGCACTGACACTACTGACTGCCGGCTTGCTGCCATTGTCTGCATTCGCGGACGGTGAAGTCATTCGCCCGGTCAGCGCAAGCACTCTCGCGACCTCTGAGGACAAATGGCACGCCAATCAAGGCGATGCGTCCAAAATTATCGATGGCAACGACAATACCTTTTTTATGAGAAAATGGCGGAATGTTGCTAACGCGGCGACGTTTGAGTTCACACTGGAGAATTACAGTGATCTCACCGCGGCGCGCATTGTATGGGGAGGAAGAAACGCTTCCTTCTCGTCGGTAGCCAACTCCTACGCACTCTACGGTTCGGCAGACGGCGTATATTACCGCAAATTATACGAAGTTTCCGGTCTGACCGAACGCGGAGAGGACTATACCCGCACCGACGAATTTGCTTTGGCAAATGCGGCGGGCATCAAGTACCTGCGTCTGAACGCTTACGGACAGATTCCGAGCCAGTGCCTGGCACTTGCGGAAATCTCGTTCACCGGTACTCCCGGTACCGCACCGGAAGCGGGCATGAGCGGCTTGACGGTCACGGCGTCGCAGGGCGCGGCACTTGCCGCAAATCTCATCGACGATGACAAGGACACGTTCTGGAAGAGCGGCGAATGGGAGCGCGGCAGCGAAGGCAATGCCGAGCACAAAGATATCGTGTTGACGATAGCGCTTCCGAAGGCGACCGATCTTCGGGCGGTGGACTTCTCTCTGGTGAGTTATTTCCCGGAGAATGTGACCGATTATTACAACCGTGAAAGCCGTATCCATGCGTATGAAGTGGCTGTTTCCGCAAACGGCGCGGATTACCGCACGGTTTACCGCTTTGACGGCACCATGCGCGCACTTTACGGCAACCGTGAAGCACTGCAAACGGAAGCCGCTTCCGTTTCCGCGTTTGACGGCAGCGTGCGCGGCGTGAAATATGTCAAGCTGATTTTCAAAAATGTGGCTCGTCTGGCAATCAGCGAATTGCAGATTTGCGGCGACGAGACCGTGATCCGTCCGACGGCGGCTTCGACGCGGGCAATCAGCCAGGACATCTGGCACGGAGATCAGGGCAATATTTCCAAGATTATTGACGGCAAAGACAACACCTTCTTCATGCGCACATGGACAGGCATCCCCGCCGTCGTTTCATTTGATCTGACGCTGGACGAGGTGTATGACCTGGATACCGCGCGCATCGTATGGGGCGGTTCTTACACCAGCAGTGCCGTGGCAACTTCGTATGACGTGTACGTTTCCGCAGACGGACTCGTGTATACCAAGGCGGCATCGGTGACGGACGGCGCGGCAGCGGGAGAAGATCACCGCCGCACGGACATCACGGAAATCAATGCGCAGAAAGTAAAATATGTTCGCCTGTGCGTGTACGGACAGAATCCGGAGACCTGCCTGGCGATCAGTGAAGTTTCGTTCAACGGCTCGCCAAGCGCGCTGACGGATGAAAAGATTTATCCGACAGAGATCACCGCTTCGCAGGGCGTGGCGAACTATCCGACTTCCAACCTCACCGACGGCAACGCGGAGACTTATTGGCGTATCGGCGAGTGGGAAACGGGAAGCGAGGGAAATGCGGAGCATGAGGATACCGTGCTGACGGCAATTCTGCCGCACGTGACGGACATTTCCTCGGTAGACTTCTCGCTGGTTAGCTATTTCCCCGATGGCACCACCGAGCGTTATAACCGCAATTCCACAATCAAAGCCTATGAAATCGAAGTTTCGGCAGACGGCATCAACTACCGCAGCGTCTACCGTTTCGACGGTACCGCAACCGCCGTTTACGGCACGGAAGCCTACCGTACCGAAGGTTTCTCGGCGAAAAATTTCACCGGATTGGTCACGGGCGTGAAGTATGTCCGTATCACCTTCAAAAATTATTCCCGCCTTGCACTCAATGACCTGTGCGTGCGCGGAACAGACAGCGAAAACGGACTAAAGATGGGCGACATTCAGATTCGCCTTGCCCAGGGAACGACCCGTTCGGGAATGCACTTTACCGTTGATGCGGACAAAGCGGCGTTCGGTATCGAAGGCACCTTTGCCCTCAACGATCCGACTCTCACCGCCGGCGTGATGCTGCTTTCCAAAGCAACCTTGCAGGAGAGCGGTTTTGCGACCATCGCTGCACGTGTGGCAGCAGGCACGACAAGCGGAATCATCGATCTGACCGCGGAAGAAATTCTCGCGCAGGACGCGCAGAGCTTCACCTATGCCGCTGTCCGCACACAGATTCCGTTGAATGAGTTTGATACCACGTTTGTAGTTGTACCATATGTAAAGAACGGTAGCACATATACTTTCGGTAAACAAACCGAAGCATCCTATGGGGGACTGAAAACCGTCGGCAACTTCCTCTATCCGACCGAAGGCACTTGGGAAGTGAAACCGGAGGACTTTGCTCGCACCATCGACTCCAAGACCTACCTCGATGTGGCAGCCGCCGCTTCCGTTACGCCTGTGACGAACGATTGGAGCGCCCTGCTTCCCGAGAGCGCACAGGGTTACTACTTTGCGGAAAACATTGTTTGCCCGGTGGATGCCGATACGCTGTATCGCGTCATCGAAGCGGACTGCACCGGTGCGGGCGCACTGAAATGGAAGGATTTCAAAACCGAAAACTGGCAGGGAAATTCCGATCCGTTTGTGGGCACTCTGCCGATTTCCAAAATCAATGACTCGATGTATTTGCAGCTCTGCCTGCCGCACGAAAGCACTGTTTACGGCGGAACAGGAAACGGAAATAACAATTTTGAGGTTAAGAAAAACACCGCCGGAAGCTTGACTGCCCTTTGTGCAATTTATCTGCAAAAAGACAAATCGGATCTTCTTCCGGATGACGCGCAGGTTACGCTGTGCTTCGGCGAAATGCGGCTGGCGGTTCGTAAGGACGACGGCCAGGGCTGGTTTTTGGCGATGAACTCGACAACAGGACCGGACAACATTCACCACGGTCCTTCCTCACTCGGAAATATCTATCCGATTCCGTGGCAGCTCGAAAACGACGACAACCCCGTCAAATCTTATAATGTCGGGCGCGATACGAACGTGAAATGGGTGGACGATCACTATGAAGTCACCGTCACGGGCGCCGATCTGAAGGGCAAAAAATTCACCGATTCCCGTGTCACGTGGGCAGTGTTCCACACCTGGAGCACTTTCTACAACTTTGATGATAAAAACAGCATCGAAGGAATTGCCACAAGCTATAAGGTTTGGGTCAAAGAGCCGGAATGGTCGGGATTTTTGGTGGGTGACACAGGGGCGGACTGCCGCCAGACCGGAGAACCCTGCCACCAGACCTTCAACAGCCGTTACTTTTCCATCACCAATCAATCCAAGACCGTCTACGGTCACAACGTCGGACCGAACCGTTACGACACGATCATGGACAGCGCGACGGTACAACAGCTGCTGGGCATCAACTGAAATTAACAGTAAGAGCATAAATCCGGAGAACGGAGCGGTCTTTTGGCTGACTCCGTTCAAATTTTAGTAATATTTTGACATTTTAGACAAAAACTTTCAATTTGAATACTTGTATTTATACAAAAGAAATTATAGAATACACATACCGGAAAAAAACTGGAACGCAAAAATTGCGGATTTTGCGTTGGGGGAAACCGAGACAAAGGAAAGGCTATGACGGCGACGCTATTGCCTATACGGGCAGCGGAAGAATCGAACAGTCCTACGGCATTGTAGTGAACGATTTCACCGGCGACGTGTCCCGTGTGAAATATGTGCGTCTGACCTTCAAGAAATTCAGCCATCTGTCCCTGCAAAGTGTGTTTGTCACAGGACAGGATGCGGAAAACGGACTGCGCACCCAAGACGTGCAGGTTCGTCTGGGTACCGAAAACACCCGCGCCGGTCTGAGCTTTACGGCACAGGCAATCAAGGCACAGCTGGGACTGCAAGGCACCTATGATCCCGAAACCGCTTCGGTTTCCTTCGGAATGATGATCGTTCCGAAATCCGTGCTGGACAACGGCGGCTATGCTACGATTGCCGCTATGATCCAAAGCGGAAATACGGCAAACGTGCTGGATATTCCGGTGCAGAACCCGCAGGCACAGGATGATGAAACCGTCACCTTCACCGCGACCATGACGCAGATTCCGCTGGATGATTTTGACACAACGCTTTGCTTCGTGCCGTATGTCAAGGAAAACGGCAGCTTCCGTTTCGGAAAACAGACGGAGTGTGTCTATACCACCGTGGCGGACGCAGGAAAATTCCTCTATCCGGAAAGCGGTACTTGGGCAGTAAATGTGGAAGATTTCCGCCGCGAGATTGACGGCAAGCAGTATTTCGACGTGTGCGCCGCCGCATCGGTCACCCCGATTGGAAGAGACGCGACACCGGTCTTCCCGATCGAAGCCCCCGGATACTATATTGCCGAAGGTACGTTTGAAGTGGATGCCGACACCATGTGGCGCGTGCTGGAGTATGCGCACACAGGAAACGGCGCGATCAAGTGGCTGCACTTCTCCGCTGAAACCTATACCAAAAATCCCGATCAGTACGACGGCGTGCTTCCGATTTCCAAGATGGAGGACCCGCTGTATGTGCAGATGTGCGTGCCGAATGAAACCGCCTCTTATATGGGTACGGCAGGACGTTCCGAGGTAACCCCGTCGGGCAGAACCAATGCTTCGAACCTGTATGAATTGACGGATCGTTACGTCAATGCACTTCCGATCGGTGCGATTTACGCCAATCCCGAAAAAGACCTTCCGGATGATGCGCAGTTTACGCTGTGCTTCGGAAAAATCACCCTCGCCGCACGCAGCAAGGATTCCGACGACTGGTTCATCGGTTCTCAGATCGATTGCAAACCGGTGGATATCTATCCGCTTCCGTGGACGCTGGAAAATGACGAAAACCCGGTGAAGAACTACCGTTTGTCTGATGATAAAGTGGTTTGGGTAAATGATCATTATGAGATCAAACTGACCGGAGCCGATATCAAAGGCACCAGCTTTGCTGACGAACGTGTCAACGGCAGTATCCTGCACTTCTGGGGCGATTTCTATCGCTTTGAAAAGGGCAGCGACGTGCTGGGCATCGCCACCGGATTTACCGTGTGGGTGAAAGAACCCGAGTGGGCAGGCTATATGACAGCGGCTGTCGGCGCGGATATCCGCGGTGCGGACGGCTATTGCCAGCAGGCGTTTGCGGGAATCAACTATGATGTCACCGCGCAGCCCCGTACGATCTACGGTCACAACGTCGGTCCAGTTTGCTATGATGCGGTCATGGACAGCACGGCGGTGCAGCAGCTGCTCGGTATGAACTGATTTTCATCCCCGAAAGAAAAACACAAGCGTTTTCCAAAAAGCAAACCGGCGGCGCGCGGGCTCTTGCCCGCGCGCCGCTTTCTCGTTTTCTGAAATTTTGCCGCAAAAGTGCCGCTGTGCGTATGCAACCCGTTTTTAAAAGCGCAAACAGGTTTTGCGTCTGTAAGCGGATTTTGAGTTTTTGTACTTTTCCGAACTTGCCGCATCCGACAAAAAAAGACTCGTTCGCAGTGTTGGCTTTTTTTCGGACGGCAGAGTTTTTTTGAGCAATAAACGTGCCCGACGGCAAAGCCGTCGGGCACGCAGTACTTACGGCGATCGGTAAAACCACCGGTCGCGCTGCAATATTCACGAAAAATGGTCGGATTTTCATGCGGCACGCCCCGCACACCTGTTACAGGTACCGATCGTTATCGGTTTTCACGCGCATACGGTTGAGCGCGCGCATCAGCGACGCTTCCACCGCGCGGTGATCACGGATTTTCTGTTTCTGAAGCAGTTCTTCCTTCGCCAGCGCGGCATCGCGCCGCGCACGGTTGAGGTCGATTTCCTCCGGACGCTCGGCGGTTTCCACCAGCACCAACACGTCGTTGTTTTCCACCTTGAACATCCCGTCCGAAACCGCTGCCACCTGCGAAGTGCCGTCGGGAAGGGTAAAGGTGAGCTTTCCCGGAATGACCGCGCCGATCAGATTGCGGTGATTGGCTTGTATGCCGTACAGCCCGTCCGTAGCGGGGAGGGTGAGGGACACAGCGTCACCCTGAAAGAAAATATGGTCGGAAGCAAACACCGAAAGCGCAAACGTGTTCATGCTTACAGCTCCTTTGCTTTCTTCAAGGCATCGTCAATGGTGCCGACGTTGTAAAACGCCGCTTCGGGGAGGCTGTCCGCCTCGCCGCCGAGAATTGCGGCAAAGCTGTGCAGGGTCTCTGTCAGCGGCACATACACACCAGGCATTCCGGTGAATTTTTCGGCAACGTGCGTTGGCTGTGCCAGAAAACGCTGAATACGGCGGGCGCGGTTGATGACCGTGCGATCCTCGTCGGAAAGATCGTCCATGCCGATAATTGCCAGAATGTCCTGCAATTCGCGGTATTTCTGCAAATATTCCTGCACGCTGCGGGCAATGCGGTAATGCTCGTCACCGACCGTCTCCGCCTCCAGAATACGGGAGGTGGAATCCAGCGGATCGACCGCCGGGTAAATGCCCATTTCGGAAATGCGGCGGCTGAGCACCGTCGTGGCATCCAGATGGGAGAAGGTGGTGGCAGGTGCCGGGTCGGTCAGGTCGTCGGCAGGGACATAAACCGCCTGTACCGAGGTGACCGATCCGTTTTTGGTGGAGGTGATGCGCTCCTGAAGCGCGCCCATTTCTTCCGCAAGCGTCGGCTGATAGCCGACCGCGGACGGCATCCGTCCGAGCAGGGTGGACACTTCGCTTCCCGCCTGCACGAAACGGAAAATATTGTCAATGAAAAGCAGCACGTCCTTGTGTTCGCAGTCGCGGAAATACTCCGCCATCGTCAGTCCCGAAAGCGCAACGCGCATACGCACGCCCGGCGCTTCGTTCATTTGTCCGAAGACCAGCGCGGTTTTGTCGAAAACGCCGCTTTCCTTCATTTCCTTCCACAGATCGTTTCCTTCGCGGGAACGTTCGCCGACACCGGTGAAAACCGAATATCCGCCGTGCTGCATGGCGACATTGTGGATCAGCTCCTGAATCAGCACGGTTTTTCCCACGCCCGCGCCGCCGAACAGTCCGATTTTTCCGCCCTTCGGATACGGCTCCAGCAAATCGATGACCTTAATGCCGGTTTCCAGAATCTCCACAGAGGGTCGCTGTTCGCTGAATGCGGGAGCGGCACGGTGGATGTCCATGCGCTTTTCCTCGGGAGGAATTTTTTCGCCTCCGTCGATCGGTTCGCCCAATACGTTGAACATTCTGCCTAAAGTGCAGGAACCGACCGGCACGCGAATACCGCTTCCCGTCGCCTCTATGGGCATTTCGCAGGCGAGTCCCTCGGTTTCGGAAAGCATCAGACAACGCACGGTGTTTTTCCCGACGTGCTGGGCGACCTCCATGGTGCGCACGCCGTCCTCAAGAGTGACCGTGAGCGCTTCGCGGATTTTCGGGAGCTGACCGCCTTCAAAGCGCACGTCAACCACCGATCCGGTGATCTTCACAATTTTCCCCGTCGTCTTCATGCTCCTGCGCCTCCTTATTTGCTTTGTGATACTTGGCACTGGCAGAAATCTCGGTGATTTCCCCGGTAATAAGATTCTGCCGTTCGTGGTTGTATGCCGCCTGCAATTGCGCCAGAATTTTTTCGGCGTTGCGGTTGGCACTGTCCATTGCCTCCATGCGGGCGTTGTGCTCACAGCAGAAGCTGTCCACAATGGCACTGTAAATAAATCCCGCGACATAACCCGGCACAATGTTTTCCAGCACGAAGTTGACCGACGGCAAAAACTCGAACGGCGTTTTCACCGCTTTTTCGCCTTCGCCGGCAAACTGTTCGTGGTGCAGCGGCAAAAGCCGCACGGTTCTCACACGGGTACTCATGCCGCCTTCCAGGTCGGTGTAGACAATAAACAGCTTTTGAATTTTGTGATCGTCGAAATATTCCAATAACCGCGCCGCAATTTCTCTCGCGCGGTCAAAGGTCGGCGCCTGCGCCGCGTAGAGAAAGCTCTGCTCCACGGGAATGTGGTGCGTGAGAAAAAAGCGCTTGCCGTAGTCACCCACCGGGAACAGCAGACAGTCGGGATGCTCCTTCATCAGCCGCTGTGCTTCTTTGAGGACGTTCTGGTTGTACGCTCCCGCCAGTCCGCGGTCGGAGGTGATGACCAGATAGCCATAGGTGCCGTCCAGCGGCGGTTCTTCGGCATTGGGGTAGAAATATCGGCTGTCCGATTTTCCGACCGTGCGGAAAATACGCTTGATTTCTGTGCTCAGCGCGCGAAAATACGGTCTTGTTTTTGCAAGATCAGCGCGTGCGCGCCGCACCTTGGCGGAGGAAATGCGGTACATGGCGTTGGTGATTTTCTTCGTTTCGCGCACGCTGTGAATGCGCACGCGCAGTTCCTTCATGTTTGCCATGCTCTCACCCCAAAAACGCTTTGGTCTGTGCGACGATTTCTTCTTTGTCCGCGTCGGTCAGCTCGCCGGTGCTTTCCAACCGCTCGCAGAGCGTCGGATCGTTTTCGCGGAAAAAAACCAGAAGATCGGCACAGGTCTTTTTCATCGAAGCCGCAGGAATGTTTTCCAACGCGTGCGAAAGCGCGGCAACCAGCAAAATCACCATTTCATGCACGGCATACGGCTGAAATCTTCCCTGACAGAGCATTGCCATCAGCCCCTGCCCGTAGGAGAGCTGTTTCTTGGTGGCGTCGTCCAGGTCACTGGCAAACTGGGTGAAAACCTTCATCTCGCGGTACTGAGCCAGATCCAACCGCAGGGTTCCGGTCGCTTTTTTCATGGCTTTGGTCTGTGCGTCGCCGCCGACACGGGAAACCGACAGACCGACGTTGACCGCCGGACGCTGTCCGGCAAAGAACAGATCGGTTTCCAAAAAGATCTGTCCGTCGGTGATGGAAATGATGTTGGTCGGAATGTACGCCGAGACGTCGCCCGCCTGCGTTTCCACAATCGGGAGTGCGGTCATGCTTCCGCCGCCTTTGGCGGGGGAGAGTTGCGCCGAGCGCTCCAGCAAACGGGAATGGAGATAAAACACGTCGCCGGGATAGGCTTCGCGTCCGGGCGAACGGTCAAGCAGCAGACTCATGGAACGGTATGCCACCGCGTGCTTGGAAAGATCGTCATAGACGATCAGCACGTCGCGCCCCTTGTCCATGAAATATTCTCCGATCGCGCATCCTGCATACGGCGCGATGTATTGCAGCGGCGCACTCTGCGAGGCGGTGGCGGACACGACAACGGTGTAGTCCATGGCGCCGCGCTGACGCAGACTTTCCGTCAGCTGTGCCACCGAGCTTGCCTTTTGCCCGATTGCCACGTAAATGCAGAGCACGTCTTTGTCTTTTTGGTTGAGTATCGTGTCGATCGCCAGGGCGGTTTTTCCCGTTTGGCGGTCGCCGATGATCAGCTCACGCTGTCCTCTGCCGATCGGGAACATGGAATCCACGGTCAGAATTCCCGTTTGCAGCGGACGGTTGACCGATTGACGGTCGATGATCGCGGGCGCGGGGTGTTCGATCGGACGGTACGCGTCGGTGAGAATTTCTCCGCCCTCGTCCAGAGGATTCCCGAGCGGACCGACCACTCTGCCAATCATGCCGTCGCCGACGGCAATGCCGGCGACTCTCCCTGTGCGGGTGACGGTGCTGCCCTCACAGATGCTGTCGCCGTCGTCGAACAGAATACAGCCGACTTCTTTTTCGGACAGATTCTGCGCCATGCCGCGCACGCCGCCGTCAAACAGCAGAATTTCTCCGTAAAACACGCCCGTAAGCCCCGTCACTGTGGCGATTCCGTCGCCGACGGTCTGCACGGTGCCGACGGTTTCGGCAAGCACTTCGGGAACCCAGCGGTGGACGGTTTCCCTGAGCAGGGGAATCAGTTCCTTCGGCTTTGCCGAGACGCGCCGCAGAGCGGTTTCCAGCTGTTTGCGTCTGCCCTCGGCACTCCAGTCGTACACTTCGTTTTCGACCTTCAGCACAAAGCCGTCTTTTTTTTCGGTTTTTTCAAAAGAAAGCGACACATTTTCGCCGTAGGTTTTGCTCAAAAACCGCAAAAAGCGCGCTTTTTGTTCTTCGCTCGGTGCTTCGGCACCGTACAGTACGGCTTTTTTCGGCTCACTCATGGCGGCTCCTCTCGGCGGCGTTCAGAAACGCGTCGTAGCCGCCCTCCTGCGTGAGCTTCTTCGCCATGTCGGATGCCATATCGGCAATCTCGCTCTCGGCGTTTTTCATCCACGTGTCGTGTTCTTTCTGCGCCTGCGCTTTTGCCTTGTCGGTAATTTGCTGTGCCTCGTCGCGGGCATTTTGCAGCACGGCGGCGGACTGCTCGGCAAGCTGCGCCTGGAATGCCTTTTGCTTTTCGGCAATTTCCTTGTCCGCATCCGCCAGACGGGCTTCATACTCCGCCTTCAGGGCGTCGGCACGTGCCGCTTTTTCTTCCGCGTCCTTTTTTTCCTGCAGGAATTTTTCGCGGCGCTGATCCATAAACTTTTTTACAGGTGCATACAAAAGAAAGTACAGCACAAAAAAGAGGATCACAAAGTTGAGCATATGCAGCAGAATCTGCTGCCAGTCCATGTTCAACGGCATACCTGCCACTCCTTTACAGTACGAAGATCAACAGAATTGCCACAATCAGAGCATAGATGATCGCGGTTTCGATAAATACCAGACCGAGCATCATGCCCGAACGGATCTGTCCGGCAGCTTCGGGTTGTCTGGAGATACCGTCGGAAGCCTTGCCGATCGCAAAGCCCATGGCGATGGCACCGGTAGCGGCAACCACGGTAATGGCAATGCCTGCCGCCCATGCCTTGGCGGAAGTGGTGTTGTCCGCAGGCGCTTCTTCGGCTTTTTCGGAAGCGGCGGCGGTTTCGGGCGCCGGCGCGTCTTCGGCAAATACAGGAACGGTCAGGGTGAGCAAAAGGAACAGTGCGAGAATTACAGAAAGTACTTTTTTCATTTTATTTTCCTCCGTGTATTTTCTTTTCGGTGCTTTCGCCATAGAAAATGGTGGTCAGCATCGTGAGAACATAGGTTTGAATCAGCGCGTGCAGCAGGGTGAACATCACGCCCACAAACACCGGCAGCACAAAACTCAGCGCCGTGTAGTAGTAGACCAGCTCCGTCACCAAAGCGCCGCTGAGCAAAGCACCGAACAGACGAAAGCTCATGGAAATCGGCAAAGAGAAGTCCTTGAGGGCTTTGAACATTCCCGAAAATCCCGCGGCAGCCAGTCCGCCGAACAGAATCACGCCGTAGGACAGCACGCCCAGCGCAATTGCGCCGTTGATGTCCGAAAGCGGAGCGGGAAGGGAGATCGGGTTTCCGCGGATGCCGATCGCCTGAAAACCGAACAGCTCAAACAATGTGCTGATAAACACATAGCATCCCGCCGCAAACACATACGCGCCGAGAAATTTCGGGCGGTGGGGGCTGTTGGTCTGTGCCAGACGGTCAAAAAAGCCGACGGCTTCTTCCAGCAGGAGCTGGAATTTTCCGGGAATTTCCCGAAACCGCGGAATCACGAACAGACGCACCGCGAGGGAAAACACAAATAGAATTCCCGTCACGCAAAAGGCGGCAATCAGTCCGGGGTTGACCGCCATGCCGAAAAGGGAAACCTTGTTCGTTTCGTGCAGGACGGCGTCACGCATCACTTCTTTGACCGATTCGTCCTTTTCCGCGGGACTTCCCGTCAGCACAATGCCGACCAGAAGCACCGCCACCAGAACCGCAAACACGGTGATGCCGACGATTTTCTGTTTTTTACTCATAACTCGGATCCTCACGTCCTTTCAGGTCTCAAAAATGAGGAAGGAACAAAGCGGTCGGGCTTTGTTCTCGGCTATTATTATACACCCGCAAAAATCTCTTGTCAACGACAAAGATTCCCATGTTTTTTTGAAAAAAGTGTTGAAATTTAGGTGAAAATATGGTATACAAAATATGTATAGAAATATACACATTTTTATAAGGGGGTTATTCTATGAAATTCTGTCCCAATTGCGGCACGCAGATGGAGGACAACGCGGCTTTCTGCCCGAAATGCGGTGTTCAGCCGAATGCGGCACCGAACGTGACCTATGCACCGGTCGATCCTTACGATCACACTGCTGAGTTTGATCCGCAGGATATTTCCGATAACAAGGTCTATGCCATGCTCGTGTATCTGATGGGTACGATCGGCATTATCATTGCGCTTCTCGCGGCGCAGAACTCTCGCTTTGTGGCGTTCCATGTCCGTCAGGCACTGAAGATCGTGGCAGTCAATCTGCTGATGGTGATTGCTTCCGCGGTTCTCTTCTGGACGATTATCGTTCCGATCGCCGCCGGCGTCATGGCAGTGGTGTTCTGGGTGATCAAGATTATCTGCTTCTTCCAGATCTGCTCCGGAAAAGCGAAAGAGCCTGCGATCATCCGCAGCCTCGGATTTATGAAATAAGAAAGATCCGAAATCCCCCGCGACCCGCGGGGGATTTTCGTCAAGAAAGGAATTGTGCTTTATGGAAAAAACAAAACTGGGAATTCCCGTTGGACTGTTGGGTGCGGCAATGCTTTTTGCGTGCTATTTCGGAGGATATCTCGTGTCCTTCGTGTTGGCGGGTTATATCCTGCTTTTTGAAGAAAATGCGTGGCTGAAAAGGACGGCTGTCAAGGGGATTGCTTTGATGATCGGATTTTCGCTGCTGTCGGTGTTTGTCAATGTGATTCCGATGGCGATCGAATTTGTGGACGGCTTTTTCAATCTGTTTAACTCGACGTTTTATGTGGCGCTTGTGTCGAAAGTGGTCACGATTCTTCACGATGTGCTGAGCATTGCAGAACTGGTGCTGTTCCTCGTGCTGGGCTTCAAGGCATTGAAGCTGGAAACGGTGCGGGTACCGGTGATCGATTCGCTTCTGGACAAAGCCATGCGCTGAGCGCAGGTTAAAAAAAGAGCCGAGAGGCGCGCCTCTCGGCTCTTTTCAGGAAGGAAGAGGGTGCACTGCGGCGCGTTTTTGCAAAAACGTCCGAAGAAACGAATTTCTTCGGACGGTCAAAGGGTGAATTTTTTTCAAGTGTCTGCGAGTCGGTTCAGCTTCTGTTCGGCGCGCTTTTCCGCTTCGGCTTGCAGCTTTGAAAAATCTTCCGACGTGACAAGCCGCAGCTTTTCGAGGACGGCGGGAGAAAAAATTTTTTTCATCGACGCGCCGTGGGATTCCCCATCGTCGGGGATGGCATATCCGCCGATGACCGCACGGTTTCCGATCCGCAGCACCTTGAGGTTCAACGGGAAAAACGTCGCCCCGATGCTGTGCAGATTTTCTCCGCGAACGGAAAAATTCGCTTTGAACACATACAGGCAGAGATGCCCGCGGCTGCTGTCGATGACCTTTACGGCGCAGGCGGCGACTTCGCCCTCTTTCAAGGGCAGCACGTCCACGTTTTGTTCGATATATTCAAGAATCGAGCGGTCGATTTCCGCCACAGGATGGGAAAACACGCAGAAAAGCAGTCCCGCAAGGAGAATTACCGAAAGCATAACGCCGCCGAGAATGAAAAACACGGTATTTTTGCGACCGGACATGACAAATCCCTTCTCTTATTCAAAAAACAGTTTTTCGGTGCTCACCTTAAAACAATTTTGCTTCGTCTGATCATCCGACGGGATTGACGTCGGTTTTCGGAGAAAAATCAAAGCACGCGGTCGAAAGGCACTTTTTCGATTATCCGTTTTGCTGCGCCTGAGGAAAGAGCTGCTGATAGAAAGCAATCGCCCGCGCATCACCGGAATAGGGTGCGTATCTCCGGAAATAATCCTTAATACCGCGGAGACAATTTGTGTCTTCAATCTGTTCGTACACCTCTTCCAACAGGTGCATGGCGGTAATTTTGTCGTTCTTTTCGACAGAGTAAATCAACCGCAGGTCAAAATCAGCAGGAACAACCTCCTTTATTGCCTCGGAAAGTGCAACATCATCGTGATAGTAACCGTTCAAAGAGGTAATTGTTTCGGTAATGGTTGTGTTTTTGTTGTCGGATTGTACTTGATTTTTCTCTGCCAAATCTTTCAGATATGCCTGCACATAAGGGGTTGTTTCTTGGGAAACGTCCGCAACTTTGCCCGCAAATGCGGCGGTGGATGAGGTCAGAAGCAGAGTCAGCGCCGTTACCGACGAGAGAAAAACGGTTTTTCTTTTCATAGTCAGTCCCTCCGAAATTGAGTATTCAGCAAAGGAAGGCTGTTTCAGAACGCACACACTGAGAATGCTTTTTTACAAGACAGTGAAGGGTTTTCTTATTGATTGTGCGGCAGGGCAATTGATTTCATGTAATCGCGCAATTGGCGGTCTTTAAATTATCATGATTCAATCGTCTTTTCATACGTAATTCGTGATATGCATGGAGGCATACTGTGTACCGCTGTATAGATAATACTGGGTTCCGTTTTTGTATGCCCAATAATCTCCGGTGCCAGTCCAAGACAGTGTCCTTCTTCCATCTGCATGTTTGACCGAAGGGCGAGGAGCCAAAAACCAAAGATCCTGATACATATTCGTATAACAATATCCGTTTATAATTCCGCTCCATACATCATCTCCAAAGACATCTTTGTAATGGAGGATTCTGCGCCGGCAACAGCATAATCGATTGCCTTCGTCGCGATAATTGTGCCGGCTGCAAGCGTTGAAGCATTGTTGCCGACGGAGAAAATATCATTTGTATCGGTTTCGGCGTTTTTTGCAGCAGCAATCGCTTCTTGAGTGGAGCGTTCAAACTCGGGAATTTTCACTTCGGCATAATAGCGAAACAGTTCTTCAAATTCAGCGGCGGTCATTTCCGATTCGGAAGATTCATACGGTGCAGCGTCAAAATTCAATCCGTAATTCTCAAGTTCTTCTTTTTCCTCTTTGGTCATCGCATGGAAATTTGTTCCGTATTCATTGTTGATTCTTTCGAGGATTGCCGCAAACTCATCCTGAGGTGCTGCAATTTCAATATTTGTTGAAAACGCGGGGGAGGTGCCGAAAGAGGAGAGCACGACGGCTGCACATAAAGAAGCAATAATCTTTTTAAATTTCATAGTTGTTATTTCCTTTCTTTAGATATGTTGATAGCTGTGATTATATGGAACTTTTCATCCTCAGTGTGTGCGTTCTGAAGCAATCCATTATTAAGTCGCCATTTACTTATATTATAACATGTAGAAATAAAAAAATGAATACCGTATTTTACAAATAATATTAAGATTTGTTTAAAATATGAAACTGAAAACCGTCCCGAAAAGCCCCCCGCGCGCCTC
>DLVP01000013.1:23582-24917 GCA_003445125.1 Oscillospiraceae bacterium
GAGGCGCGCGGGGGGCTTTTCGTAATTTTCGTTCAGGAGAGCTTTTCGCGCAGTGCTTTCTGAAGCAGAGCGGTCAACGCCACGGCGACGACCACGGAAACCACACCCTTGATCGAGGAGTTGAGCAGCTTCACCGAGCAGTCGGTCAACGCCGTGCCGACTTCGGTGTGCAGAAGCCATACGGCTTTCACAAAGCTCTTTCCGAGGTACAGCGCAATGTAGGCAACCGTGCCGACCGCCGCGCCCGCGATGTTGAAGCCGAGCTTTCTGCCGCAGCGGTGACCGCTGTAAGCGATCAGTCCGCAGATCACGCCTTCAAGGAACTTGAACAGCAGCGTGGTGAGTGCCGAATCCGCCCATCCGCCGAGCAGATCGGCAAGTGCCATACCGATGCCGCCCGCCAGACCGCCGCCGATCGGACCGAACAGCATCGCGGCGGACAGGCAGAACACGTCACCGAAATGGA
The DNA here is from genome assembly GCA_003445125.1 of Oscillospiraceae bacterium. GTDB lineage: Bacteria > Bacillota > Clostridia > Oscillospirales > Ruminococcaceae > UBA11540. The sequence goes on from DLVP01000013.1 coordinate 24,049, forward strand.
ACATGGTTTTGCCGAGCGGGGTCGGAATCTCAACCTTCAGAAACAGCGTGGCAACGCAGGAAAGCGCCGCCATCATGCCGATAAAAACCATGGTGCGCGTTGAAAACTTTTTCATAAAAAATCCCCCTATAAAAGCTCATAGTCCTGCAAAATCTGCGCGGTCATCAGCCACGGCAGGCACCGCTCCAGCATCACGCCGTAGCGCGGGTCGGTGTTGTAGCCGAAGGTGGTCTGAATGGTCAATTCCGCAAATCTTGAGGCGCGGGCGATGGCAATGGGAAGGCTGTCGCCGGAGAGCATCGAACCGACAATCACAGCGGCGCAGATGTCGCCGGTTCCCGGATAGCTTGCGGGAATATAGCGGCTTTTCACCTGCCAGAAGCGGTTGTTGTCACGGTCGTATCCCAACGTGGCAAGCACGCCGCCGACCATTTCGGCACCGGTGATCACCACATATTTCGGTCCCAGCTCCGACAGACGAAGCAGCATACTTTTCGCCTGACTTGCCGTCAACGGTGAAAGATCCGCCGGACGGTCGAGCAAAAAGCAGGTTTCGGTGCGGTTGGGCGTGATCAGATCCGCAGCGCGGACCAGCTCCTTCATGCGATTTTGCAGCGCAGGGTCGCAGCTTTTGTACGCCTTTCCGTGATCTCCCATCACCGGATCGACCACCTTCAGCGCGTGCGGGTAGGCGTCCAGAAATTCCAGACAATGTCCGACCTGTTCGGGCGAATTGAGAAACCCGCTGTAAATGCAGTCAAAAGAAAGCCCGAGCTGCTGATAGTGATTGAGACACGGCGAAAGAAAATCGGTCAGATCGCGCATACACACGTCGCCGAGTCCGCCGGTGTGCGTGGAAAGCACCGCCG
>DLVP01000013.1:24932-34391 GCA_003445125.1 Oscillospiraceae bacterium
CACGGGAACCGCCTGTACGCCCATGACGGAGAGAATCGGCAGAATAACCGACAGGGAACACCTGCCGAAGCCGGAAAGATCGTGAATTGCCGCTACACGCAGAGCCTTGTTCATTTCCATCCCTCTTTTACAGATAGCATAGCACCGTCGGACGGTTTTGGCAAATTGCCGCCGACGGACGCAGAAAAATAAGAATTTATGTATTTTTATAATTATCAGGAATTTTTTGTAAAAAAACAGGAGACTTTCAACAAATAATTGGTGCCTTCCGACGTCGAAAAAAGACACCGTGCGCAAAATGTACAAATTTGTCGCTCGCCGACAAAAAAACGCGGGCGAAATGCAAGAAAATGTGTTTATTTTTTCGGAAACGGCGCACACTATCTTCAGATCAACCGGTAGGAGGTCGTATGATGAGTCGAACAGGAAACCTGCTCAAAGGCGTGGCACTCGGCATGGCGGTCGGTGCGGTGGCGTATCTGCTGTCTGCCGATTCGATGAAGCACACGCGGAAAATGATCAAGCGCAACACCAACAAAGCCGTTCGCAGCGCCCGCGACATCTTGGAGGACATCGCCGATATGGTTCGCTGAATCCGAAAACCCGTCCGCGCCGCGCAAATGTACGGCGGGGACGGGTTTGTTTTGACGCACACGGTCGGTGCGGACGCAAAAATCAGTCGTCGTCCTCGGTTTCCGATACCTCAAAATACGAGCCGCGGTTGAGGCGGTAGCAATAGTCCACCAGCGCGCACGCGGTGAACAGCACGGATGCCACGGCAAACAAAAATCCCAGCGTTTTCAACACGGTTTTCATAGGAAATTCCTCCTTTAATAATCGGTAATCTCAAAATCTCCGAAGGCTTCGGGATCGTAGATCGTCGCCCGGTGCGGTTCAAACAATGCGCCGATGTGCCGATGCTTCGGATCAAAGCAGGCTTTGTAGAGGTTTCCGTGCAGAGGTTCTTTGCACAGATCGCCGTCCAGCCATTCGTTTACATAGTTCACATCCACGGAAAACTGCATTCCCCAGTATTCTCCCTGCAAGTCCTCGCCGGTAAACGGGCTTTGCGAAAAAAGAGAGGAATCCAGCGGCGTGCGGGTGCCGTCCGCGTGCACAAGCTCGGCGTACAGTACACCGGCGGCGTTTGCGCAGACCGACAGATAATTTTTTTTCATGCCGAGCTGAAAACAGAGAAAGGAATCTTCCTTCATCATGTCCTCACACGGCTGGGTCACGTCCGCCTTCGGGGAAACTTCAAACGCCCACATACGGACGATCAGCCGCTTGCGGTCGCTCAGACAGAGGCGCGCCTGGGCAAACGGTTTGTAATCCCTTTTTTCAAAAGGATAATTTGTGATTTTGGCAACGGCGAGGGAATCCAGAGAAAAATGTTCTCCCACCGAACGGATCTTGAAAGTCATGCACAAATCCTCCTACTTTTTCAGTATATCAAATCAGCGGGCAAATTACAAGAGCGCCGCATAGTTTTTTTGCAAAAAAATATAAATAGCACAGGGAGTGAACAATATGAATCGTTTTTACTGTGTCACCGTCGGACGTCAGTTTTCCTGCGGGGGAAGCGAGATTGCCCGGCTGGTTGCCGAAAAGTTGAAAATCGCCTATTATGACCGCGAGCTTCTGGAGCGGGCGGCAAAGGCGGGCGGCTATGCGCTGCCCGTGGCGTTGGCGGCGGACGAACAGCCGGGCGGGAGCTTTTTGTATGCGCTGTCCATGGGGGTGGCGGATGCCGCCGCACTGTGCGAACGGCTGTTTGCCGAACAGGCGAAGGTGATCCACGAGATTGCCGCTTCACAGAACTGTGTGATGGTCGGGCGGTGTGCGGATGAAGTGCTGCGCGGGGAAAACTGCGTGCGGGTATTTTTGCACGCAGACGAGTACGAGCGGGCGCGCAGGTATCAGCAGATCAGCGGCACGGATTTCCCGACCGCGCTGACCGTGGTGCGCAAAAACGACAAGACCCGCGCCGCGTATTACCGCAAAAGCACGGGGCAGGCGTGGGGGATTGTCGATCGGTACGACCTGACGCTGGACACCTCGGTCGGAGAAGAAGCGGCGGCGGAGTTGATCGTGCAGTTTGTGCGCCGACGCATAAAACCGCTCACAAAGACGCCGACGCTTGTCGGATGAGTGCTTCGATGCGCCGCGGCGTGCGAAGGGATTCGCGGTCGATGCGGGTGGGGTAAAGCTCAATTCCTGCGTCCTCCAGACGGGAAAACAGCTCGATCATGGCAAAAGAGTCCAGCACCTCGCTGGAGAGCAGGTCGAAATCAGGGTCAAACACCCGCTTGTCCTCGCAGATTTCCCACAGCAGGTTTGTCACGTCAATCATCGTTTTCCAGTCTCCTTCGGTCGATTTTTCCGTGGGCGTTTTGCGGCAGCTTTTCCAGACGGATCAGCAGCTTCGGAATCATGTAGGCGGGGAGCCGCCGCTTCAGCGCGTCGCGCACGGACTCCTCCGAAGCGCTGCCGCAGTAGAACGCCTTAAGCAATTTGACGGTGTCGCCGCGGTATCGGGCGATCACCGCACAGGCGTCCACGCCGCAGACGGCTTCCAGTACCCGTTCCACGCCGTCAAGCTCGATGCGGTACCCTTTGTATTTGATCTGTCGGTCGCGCCGCCCGCGGCAATAGAGCTTGCCGTCGCGGACAAACCCGAAATCGCCCGTGCGGTAGCCGCGCGACGGAAGCGTCGGGTCGGGCGCGCCGAGATACCCCTCGAACACACTGTTTCCCCGCAGCACGATCTCGCCGTCTTCCACCGAAATTTCCGTGGCGGCAGACGCAAGGTCGCCGACCGGCAAAAGCTCGTCAACGGTTTCAAGCGCGGGGAAAATTTTCGTCAGACAGACCGCCGAGGTCGCTTCGGTGGGACCGTAGGCGTTGTAAAGCGCCGTTTTTTCAAACCGTGAAAACAGCTTTTGCGCGGTTTTCACTTCCAGCCGCTCGCCGCAGCAATAGACGGCGGACAGCTTCGGAAAATGTGCCGCGTCAAAGTCGCCGTCGCACAGACACATCGACAGAAAGGTCGGTGTGACGACCATGAGATCGACTTCGGACAGGCTCTCGCGGGATTCATAGGCAATCAGCGTATGTCCGCCGTGAAGCGCATAAAACAGATCCGCCACGCTCAGGTCAAACGAAAAACTCGCTTGATCCAGCACACACAGCGGCTTTTCGGCAGGAAGCGCCGCGGTGATCCAACGGGTGAAATTTTCAAGATTTTCCCGCAGAATCGGCACGCCTTTCGGCTCGCCCGTGCTCCCCGAGGTGAAAATGATATACGCAATCGGACTGTCGCAGTCCTTCGGAGGCAGCAAAGCAAAGGCTTCCGCTTCGGACAGAGAAACGCCGCCCGCGATCGGCTCTGCCGCCAGCGTCAGCGTGCTTTGCGTCCGACGGCGGATGTCGGCAATGCGCTCGGGCGGGGCGGCAGCTTCAATCGGCACATACGGACGCTTTGCCATCAGACAGGCGACCATCGCCACCGGCATCATCGGCTCCTTGTGACCGTACAGAAGCACCGGGGAGGTTCCCTCGCGCCGCAGCAAATCTGCCAGATGCGCGGCTTGGTCGTGAAGCTCTCGGTAGGAAAGCGTCGTGTCACCGACGCGATATGCCGCGCGGTCGGAAAATTTCAGAAGGTCAAAAATCACGGATTTCGTCGGACGGAATCAATTTCGGGTCGTACATCACGCGGGAGTGATTGTCAAGCACCGTTTCCCGCCGAAGCACCTCGCCGCTTGCGCGGTCGATCACTTCGCGGGAGACCCGGGAAATGCGGTAGTACCCGTCCTCCTCCTTTCTGAAATGAGAGTTCTCCTCAATCAGACGGTAGCGGCACGGAAAAGGCGCTTCACTGCGCAGTTCTCCGCAAAGCGTCTCCTCCTCCACCCATAAGAGCAGCTGCACCATCTGGTCGGTGTCGTTGCGGAAACGGTAGTCTACATAATTATAAAACACCGAGGTTCCCGTGCCGAACGGCACGCGGCGGCGGTCGTCGGGGAAAAGCGCGTCGGAGTGGTGATGCAGCTCCGTGACGGTCAACGGACTGTTGAGCACCATCCAGTGGGTCAGGTTGGCAAGCTGGCACAGCCCGCCGCCCACCCCTTCGGAGAGCTTTCTGCCGCTGCCGATCACCAGCCCCGGCACATAGCCGTGCCGCTTCGTCGGCGCGCCCACGGTGCGCCAGAACGAAAAGGTTTCGCCCGGACGGATGAGCAGTCCGTGGATTTTTGCGCAGGCGAGACGGATGTTCACGCCCTTTTGCCGCTGCAATGCTTCGTCCACGCCCGACAAACGGCGCAATAGCGGCGAAGTGTGGCTTTTGACGATGACCGCAAGCGGCAGGTCGCTTTTTTCTGCGGCAAACGAAGCGTCGCCGCAAAGGTCGCACAGGCGGCGTTTGAGGTTTTCTTTGATAACGGAAATCCGATAGCAGATCGGTCCGTATTCGCAGAAAAGTTTCCGTTTCATAGCGTTCTCCATAATGTTCGGTGAATAGTTTTCAATTTTATTATAAATCTGTCGTAACGTACTGTCAAGGGGAAACGGGAGAGGAAGCAAAATTTTCCCCGCACCCTTTCAAAAGCGCGCAAAAATCGCCGCCCCGTTGAAAACGGGGCGGCGGGGAGGATGAAAAGGGTCGGTTACTGTGCGCCGAAGGCGCGGCGATCTTGTGCGAGATCGTCGATCACCTGTAAAACGGGCGGATCGGTGAGACAGTCGGTCAGCACGCTGCGGCGGGCGGCAAAATCCATGACGGACAGATCACTGTCCGACAAATCGCACACCAGCGAAAACAGCGCCTCGGCATCCGATTCGCCGCCCGCCGCGATCTGCCGAAGCGCCGAACCGAACGCCTCTGCGGAAAGGGAAAGGCGGTTGCCGTAGCGGATCACGCCGCAGAGCTTTTCTCCGGTCAGCAGACGTTCTCCCGCACTGAGGAGAAAATCCGTCACACCGTTTTCGTCGATGTGTTCCACGGATTCCGTCAGCGTCAGCCGCACGGCGCCCGCACGGTCGATCAGCGAGGCAAATCCGCTTTCTTCCATGCGGATCACGCGATCAACAGGAATTTGTAGCACATCTGCCAGCCGCTCCTTCAGCCCCGAAGTGCCCGCGTAGGTCAGCGTTTCGGCAACGGTTTCTCTGCCCGGACGGGTGTCGATGACCGTTTCGGGATCAAGCGCCGCCACACGAAGCGTCCAGCTCGGCGCGTCCAGACGGAAAAGAAAGAAAACGGCATTTTGCGGATCCTGCCGCGTATACCCGACGGCAAGCACGGTGAAGCTCTCGTCGGCGTCGCGCCGCGCCTTCGGAATATCGGAGACGGTTTCCTGCACGGGGCGCGGGTGAAGAAAGGACATCAGCAGAAGAAATCCCGCCGCCGTGACGATGCCGAACGTGAGCAAAAACGACAGGATGAAAAAGCGAAAATGCAGGTTCTTTTTTTTCATACGCGTTCCTTGTGAAAAAGCTTTTCGAGCAGCTCGACCAGATAGAATTTCACTCGGAAGGACTCACCGCCCTTCACAAGCGTTTCTCCCGATTCGGAGAGAATTTCCTTCAGCTCTTTTTCGTCCATGGCGCTGTTCACACACAGCGGCGGGAACAGCACGCACCACCAGTTTTTCCCTTCGGCTTTCCCGATGGTCAGACGCACGGCGTCGTAGGTGCCGGCGGGGAGGGTGTAGTCGCCGTAAAAACGGGTGTCAAACCACATACGGCACACTTCGGCGGAAACCGCGTCGTCACAGCCGTTTTCGGAAAGCTCGTCCTCGGCAAGACGGCACAGACGGTCCAGCGAAGCGGCAGCGTCGCGCTTGGCGGCGTCGAGATTTTTTTCGGCGGAGAACAAATCTTCCGTTTCTGCTAAGATACGGTCGCGGACCTTGAGCTTGAGCGCCTGATCCTCGGGAGAATCGGAATTGGCGATGATGTGCAGACGCAGCACTTCTCCATGCAGTGCCTCGCAGTCGTCGGCAAAGACACTCAGAGAAGAAAGGGCGATGCTGAGAAGAATACCGCACAGGGCGGCGATTTCGATGCGTTTCATGTTGTCACTCTCCTGTTCGCAGGAAAGTATACCCAATCGAAAAGAAAATATGCAAAAAGACTGAATTTTCGGAAAGAAAATATGCAAAAAGACTGTACTTTCGGGAGGAAAATGTGGTAAAATAAAAAGAGACGTTACGAAAGGCGGAAAAAGCCCATGAAACTATTGGTCATTGACGGAAACAGCGTGCTCAACCGCGCGTTTTACGGAATCAAACTGCTCTCCACCCACGACGGGATGTTTACCAATGCAATTTTCGGATTTCTGAATATTCTGCTGAATCTCTCCGAGGAATGTAAACCCGACGCGACGGCAATCACCTTCGATGTCAAAGCGCCGACCTTCCGGCATGAGTTTGACGCCGCCTATAAGGCAACGCGCAAACCCATGCCCGCGGAGCTTCTGATGCAGGTGCAGCCGCTGAAGGAACTGCTGGGGACGCTCGGCTATGTGATGGTGGAAAAAGCGGGATATGAGGCGGACGATCTGATCGGAACGCTGGCGGCGGCGTGCGAAGCACGGGGCGACGACTGCGTGATTGCGACGGGAGACCGCGACAGCCTGCAATTGATTTCCCCGCACGTCAGCGTGCGGCTGACCGCGACGTTTTCGGGCAAGAGCCAGTCTACGGTGTACGGCGAACGCGAGTTTTTTGAAAAATACGGCACCGCACCGGAGCATCTGATCGATATCAAAGCCCTCATGGGCGACAGCTCGGACAATGTGCCGGGCGTGGCGGGAATCGGAGAAAAAACGGCACTGCAGCTGATCGGAAAATATCAGACCATCGAGAATATTTACGAACAACTGGACACGCTGGAAGCCACCGCTTCGGTGAAAAACAAGCTGGCGGCGGGAAAGGACGCGGCGTTTCGCAGTAAATATCTTGTAACTATCCGCAGGGATGTCCCCATGGACACCGACCCGGAGCATTACCGCAAGCGCCCGATGGATCGCGCGGAGGCATACCGTCAGTTTATGAAACTGGAAATGCCGTCGATGATCCAGCGGCTGAATCTGTGGGACGCCGCCGAAGCCGCCGCGCCGCAGGAACAGGAGAAAAAGAAATTTCACGTTTGCCGGCTGACCGAAGAAACCGCCGCCGAACTGCAAAAAGAGGAACGCCTGTGTGCGCACGCGGTGTTTTCGGAGGATTCTCCCGTGTTCGTCAGCTTTGTCGGAGCGGAGCGGGCGTGGATTGCCGAGCATCCGAATGCTGCGTTTATACAAAAAGTTTTGTTGCCTTTTCACGGGAGCTTTGTGACCGACGACTGCAAAAAATGGTACAAATGGGCGCTGAAAGAAAAAATCACCCTGCCGGAAGTGACGTTCGATGTGGTGCTTTCGGCATACCTGACCGATCCGTCCCAGACGGACTATTCCCTGGAAAAAATTCTCCTCATGCACACGACCCCGGCGACAGATTTTGACAATGAAAATGTTGAAAACTATGTTGAAAGTGTGAAAAACTCGCTTTCTTTGCCCGCCTTGGCAGACACTCTTTCTGCACAAATCGACAAAAACGAACAACATTCGCTTCTGTGCGACATGGAAATTCCTCTCGCCGAGGTGTTGTCGGATATGGAGCTCTGCGGATTTTCGATCGACACCGACGCCGTGAAAGCGTTCGGGGAAGAACTGACCGAACGGATCGATCGGCTGGAGGAGGAAATTTATGAAACCTGCGGAGAACGGTTCAATATCAACTCTCCGAAACAGCTGGGCGATATACTGTTTGTAAAAATGGCGCTGCCGGGACAGAAAAAAACCAAATCTGGATTTTCCACCAACGCGGAGGTGCTGGAACGACTGCGCGGAGAGCATCCCGCCGTGGATCGGGTGCTGGAATACCGCAAGCTCACCAAACTGAAATCCACCTATGTGGACGGGCTTCTCAAGGCGGTGCGTGCGGACGGCAAAATCCATACCACTTTCAACCAGACCGAAACCCGCACGGGACGGATCAGCTCGCTGGAGCCGAATATGCAGAACATCCCCGTGCGCACCGAAGAGGGAAGCCGCCTGCGGGCGTTTTTCCACGCAAGCGAAGGGTGCTTGCTGGCGGATGCGGACTATTCGCAGATCGAACTTCGCGTGTTGGCGGCGTTGGCGGACGACCGCAACATGATTGCGGCGTTTCGTGACGGGAAGGATATTCATACGGCGACGGCGGCGCAGGTATTCGGACTGCCCGAAGAATTCATCACACCGCAGCTGAGAAGCCGCGCCAAAGCGGTCAACTTCGGCATTGTGTACGGCATCGGCGCGTTCTCGCTGTCGAAGGACATCGGCGTCTCGGTGAAGGAAGCGGATTCGTATATCCGCGGATATCTGAACACGTACAGCGGCGTGGATCGGTATATGAAGCACGTCGTGGAACAGGCAGCGGCAGACGGATATGTGACGACGCTGTTTCACCGCCGGCGGTATTTGCCGGAGCTGAAATCGTCGAATCATATGGTGAAAGCGGCGGGAGAGCGCATGGCGCGCAATACGCCGATTCAGGGGACGGCGGCGGACATCATCAAAATCGCGATGGTGAAGGTGTACCGTCGGCTGAAAGCGGAAAAAATGGCGTCGAAGCTGATCATGCAGGTGCACGACGAATTGATTCTGGAATGTCCCCAGGCGGAACTTTCGCGGGCGGAGGCACTGCTGAAGGAAGAAATGGAACACGCGGTTGCACTTTCGGTGGCAATGTCAGTGGAGGTTTCAAGCGGGAAAACGTGGCTGGAAGCGAAATAAAATTCCGCCGAAGATCAAAAACGACAGGAATTGCGGAAAAAGTGTGATATACTGCCAAAGAGACCGATTTTCTGTTTTGACTAAAAAAACGGAAGAAAAGTTGTGCAGTTTTACGGGAAAAATCCCGTCTTAAGGATTGCAGTTTTTACAAAATTGTGGTATAATATAAAAAACAGAAAATTTAAACCAAAGAATTGTATATTTTTAACAAAAGGTGCAGCGCGTATGAAACAAAAAAATCAAAATGAACATCTGTATTTTTTTCACGAGGGAACCGAAACCCACGCGTATGAGTGGCTGGGTTCGCACTTTGACGGAGAGGAAGCGGTTTTCCGCGTCTGGGCGCCCCATGCCGCGTCGGTTTCTCTGGTAGGGGATTTCAACGGTTGGGATCTGTCAAAGACGCCGATGGAGGAAAAGGACGGCATCTGGGAAGTGCGGGTAAAGGGACTTGCTCACGGGGCATTGTATAAATACGCCGTCACGGGACAAAACGGGATCACGACGATGAAAGCCGACCCGTATGCCGTTCACGCACAGACACCGCCGGAAACGGCATCGGTGCTGTATAAGATGAAACCTTTTTCGTGGGGCGATGACGCGTGGATGAAAAAACGGCGGGAAACGAACATATA
>DLVP01000013.1:34431-34635 GCA_003445125.1 Oscillospiraceae bacterium
TATATGAAATGCACATGGGGTCGTGGCGCCGGTACGCGGACGGAAACTGTTTTTCCTATGAAAAACTGGGGGAAGAACTGTCGGCGTATGTGGCAGAGATGGGCTATACCCACGTGGAGCTGATGCCGATTGCGGAGTATCCGTTCGACGGCTCGTGGGGGTATCAGCAGACGGGGTATTTTGCGCCCACGTCGCGCTACGGCA
>DLVP01000013.1:34682-34821 GCA_003445125.1 Oscillospiraceae bacterium
CCGGCGCACTTCCCGAAGGATGCGCACGGCTTGTGTGAATTTGATGGCGAAAGCTGTTATGAATACAGCGATCCTCTTAAGCGCGAACACAAGAATTGGGCGACGCGCGTTTTCGATTACGGAAAAAACGAAGTGCGCA
>DLVP01000216.1:0-851 GCA_003445125.1 Oscillospiraceae bacterium
ACAGTCTGGTAGACACGGACGCCGTGACGGCGGCAAAAAGCAACCGCCCGCAAAAAATCTTCATCAGAGAAATTGGCGGCATTTTTTCTCGCGTTAAAATCCCGACTGCCGAGATAAACCGCGTCAGCTCCGCTGTAAACGGCGGCGGTCAACGCTTCCGGGTTTCCCGCGGGAGCCAGAATTTCCGATCGTTTCATTTCAGACATTGTCAGTTCTTTTCTGCCAATTGCTTTTTGAGACGTTCGATTTCGCGGTTGGCTTCATCCAGCTTGATGGTCAGTTGGGTGGATTCTTCCAGGTAGTTTTTGATCTGCCCGCGGAAATTGTCGGCAATGGCATTAGCTTTGTTGGAGTCGTCCAGATAGCTGAGCGCACACAGGATCAGTGCCGTAGTCATGGTGACATTGCCCGATTCGGTCATTTCACGGATCTGAGCATCCAGTCGATAAGCCAGTTTGGTGGTGTAGTGCGGGTTTTCGTCAGTCATGACATAATAGTCACTGCCCGCGATATTTATGCGTACTCGGTTAGCCATAAATTGTCCCTCCGAATTTAATATTCGATTCTGATATATTGATCAAACCACTTTTGGATTGTTTTGTAGTCGCTTGAATACGCCAGAGAAAGCTGTAAGGCAATGCGGGCGTGGTAGGCGTTGAGGTTGTCCGCACTGATCAGTCCGCTGCCGTCCCGATCTTCGGAATAAAGCGTGCCGGAGCCTGTGCGCGTGGTTGCAGCCACAAGGATTCCTTGTTTGAGTGCCTGGTTTCTGGCAGCGATCAGACTGTCGGTCAGACCGCCGTTACCCGTTCCCATTGTGACGATGCCGCGGGCGCCCGCTTTTACGGCGG
>DLVP01000216.1:883-2765 GCA_003445125.1 Oscillospiraceae bacterium
CTTGCACCCTGATAGGAAACCACAATGTCCACGCGCGGAATATCGCTTGCTTTGATTTTCGACAGGTCAAACGGCGTTGCCCAATCCTCGTCGGATTTGGCGGCGCGCGTCGGAATACGGTACAGACTGACATTTCCGTCATCCACATAGCCGAGCATTCCGAGCATCGGCGTGGCAAAAGTGTCTTCACGCACGGCGTTGGATTTTGTCACTTCACGTGCGGCGTGAATTTCTTCGTTCAGCACCACAACGGTGCCGCATTTGTAGGTTTTGTTGCTTGCCGCCACCTTGATGGCGTTGTAAAGATTGAGCGGCGCATCGGAACCGATTACGTTCCACGGCTTCATTGAACCCGTCACGACCACGGGCTTCGGACTTTGTACGGTCAGATCAAGAAAATAGGCAATTTCTTCCATGATATCCGTGCCGCAGGTAACCACCACCGCATCGGCGGTCTCCAGTGCACGATCCACGGCGACGGAAAGATCGTACAGATTCTGCGTTGTGACGGAACCTGAATTTTGATTGGCAAATTGCTGTGTGGTGATATTTGCGAGTTTCCTGATATCGGAAATCTCGTCAATCATGTCGTCGATGCGCTTGATGCCGGGCGTGTAGGAAGTAAAATCAGTGTCGCCGGAAGAAATTCCGGCAATCGTGCCGCCGGTGGCAATGACGGTGACATCCGATTTTCCGGAAACAGTTTCCGGTTTTTCGGCGTGAATGTCCGGGACACTGTTGTCAAGCACAGAACCTCCGGCGGAGTTATCCGTTTCATGGGAAGGAATGTTCGGTTGGCGAGAAAGGTTGACAATGACGGCAAGACAAATGACCAACGATATAAACAGAATCAGAATTACCCAAGCCGCAAGAGGCGGCGTGCGGTGTCTTCTTCGGGTGTTTCCGGATGAAATTGCCATGGGTCAAACCTCCTTTTTTAACAAGACGACTGCGTGCGCGGCAATGCCGTCGCCGCTGCCGGTGAATCCGAGCTTTTCTTCTGTGGTTGCTTTTACGCTGATGCGGGAAATGTCGCACTGCAAAGCATTGGCAATATGGGTGCGCATGGTGTCAATGTATGGAGACAGCTTCGGCGCCTGCGCCAGAACGGTGCTGTCAATATTTTCAACGGTAAATCCGATTTCATGCACGGCTTTGTATACCTGCCGAAGCAGAAACAGACTGTCCGCCCCTTTGTATTGCGGATCGGTGTCGGGAAACATTTTTCCGATGTCGCCTTTGGCAGCGGCACCGAGCAGCGCGTCGGCAATGGCGTGAAGCAGCACATCGGCGTCGGAATGACCGAGCAGTCCCTTTTCAAAGGGAATTTCCACGCCGCCGAGGATCAGGCGGCGACCTTCCGTCAAACGGTGAACGTCATACCCGTGACCGATGCGCATAGCAGATTCCTTTCTCGGAAGATCTTCCGGGGTGGTGATTTTGAGGTTGGAATATTTCCCGACCGTCAGGTGGACGGGAATTCCGGCGGCTTCCAGCAGGGAACTGTCGTCGGTAAATGTGCCGGAGACCTTTTCGGTCGCTTTACGGTAAAGAGAAACGGAAAACACCTGCGGCGTGTGTGCGGCGAAAAGCATTCGCCGGTCGGGCGTGGAAAGAACGGTCCCGTTTTCCGCCGTTTTTACGGTGTCCTTCACGGGTACGCCGAGAATTGCCGCCCCATAGGAAAAGGCGTCACGAATAACGGCATTCAGTTCTTCTTCGGTCACAAACGGGCGGGCGCCGTCGTGGACGGCGACATAGTCCGTGTCCTCACCGCAGGCGGCAATGCCGGCAAAAACCGATTCCTGCCGCGTGTCACCGCCCGAAACAATGCGGTACGGTTTTGTGCAGGAGCGGCAGATTTCCAAAATACGGTCGGCAC
>DLVP01000086.1:0-14796 GCA_003445125.1 Oscillospiraceae bacterium
ACATTCATTTTCATGGCGTATTTGAATTTATCGGTCGGCAAATACGAAAGATACAACGAATACAGTTTTTTTGCAAAACTTCCTTCGGGGCATTTCGGCATCATCAGCGTCATCGGCTGTGCTTTGAATTCTTCAAGCAAATCCACAATTTCTCCGAGTGTTACCTTATATGTGATCGGCACAAAGCAATATCTTCCGTCGGCTTTCTCAACCGGACGGACACCGTCAAATTCGCAGTGCTTTTCCCTGCCCTCCAGAAGATCGTACATTCCCTCCACGAGATCATCAATGTAAAGAAGCTCCAATTCGCTCGCGCGGTCATTGACAGTATACGGTTCATCGTTTGCCACGCAATGGCACAACGTGGAAACGAAGGAATTGTACTTCGGTCTGGAATGTCCCATCAGATTTGGGAAGCGGTAGATGGCAACCTTAGCGCCGGTTTCCTCGGAATATTTCCGAAACAGTTCTTCCCCTGCCAATTTGCTTCTTCCGTATTCTCCGTCATAGCGTCCGATCAATGTCGCCTGCACAGAGGATGACAGCATGATCGTCGCTCGATTGCCGTACTTTTTCAGCTTTTCAAGCAAGACCGAAGCAAAACCGAAGTTTCCTTTCATGAAATCTTCCGTGTTTTGCGGACGGTTGACCCCGGCAAGGTTGAATACAAAATCGCAATCCCGGCAAAAAGCGTCCAGTTTTTCCTCGTCGCCGAGGTCGTATTCATAGATTTCCTCAATTTTGATATTCGGTCTTGTTTTATTTCTTCCGTCTTTTATCGTTTTCAGATTATTGACAAGGGCGGTACCGACCATGCCCCGTGCACCCGTCACAAGAATTTTCATCAGTATTTTCTCCAAACCATTTTGTTCACTACGTTGACATATCCCTGAATGATCCTGACGACCTTCATGGATACCGATTCATCCACATAATCGGGACACGGTTTTCCCAGAATCCCCTTTTGCTTCATATCGATCGCCATATCGGTTGCCTGAAGAAGCTCGTTGGTGGTAATACCGGCAAGTATAAAATCGCCTGCTTCCAACGCCTCCGGACGTTCGGTTGATGTACGGATGCAGACCGCCGCGATCGGGTGGCCGATTGAAAGATAAAAGCTGCTTTCCTCGGGGAGAGTTCCCGAATCGGAGACGATCGCAAGGGCGTTCATCTGAAGCTTGTTGTAATCATTGAATCCGAGCGGTTCATTGACACGAACCCGGGGATCCAGTTTGAATCCGCTCTTTTCAAGACGGTTTTTGCTTCTCGGATGGCAGGAATACAGGATCGGCATATCGTACTTTTCCGCCAGTGCGTTGATGGCGGTAAACAATGAGGTGAAATTCTTTTCGGTATCGATATTCTCTTCGCGGTGCGCCGAAAGCAGGATATACTTATCCGGTTCAAGTCCGAGGCGGTCGAGCACATCGGAAGCTTCGATTTTTTCAAGATTTCCGCGCAGCACCTCTGCCATAGGCGACCCGGTCATATAGGTTCTTTCCTTCGGAAGGCCCGTATCGGCAAGATACTTTCTTGCAAACTCCGAATAGCAAAGATTGACATCGGAGATCACGTCCACGATCCGACGGTTGGTTTCTTCCGGAAGGCACTCATCCTTGCAGCGGTTGCCTGCTTCCATATGGAACAGCGGAATATGAAGACGTTTTGCGGAAATCGCGGAAAGACACGAATTTGTATCGCCCAGCACGAGATAGGCGTCCGGCTTCAGTTCGGAAAGTATTTCAAAGCTTCTGCCCAAAATATTTCCGCAAGTCACGCCGAGATTGTCCCCCACAACGGGAACCAGCAGATCGGGACCGAACACTCCCTGCGCATTTTTCAGCTCGAAGTCTTCCCAAAAAATGGTGGAAAGATTCTTGTCCCAGTTTTGGTTATAGTAGATCACGCAGGTATCAAAGTATTCACGGCACCGTCTGATTACTGCCGCCAGGCGGATGATCTCCGGTCGTGTGCCGAGTCCGATGCAAAGTTTGATTTTTCCGTTGTTTTTCCAAGCAAAACGATCCATTTTATTTGTCCTCTTTCAGTCTTTTACGGATGTATTCAAGAGAAGCAATCTTCGCTTTTGTTTCTTCAAGAGTAAGCCTCCGTGTGTTATGCGAATTAAACTCAGTCAGCGGGTTTCTGTTTTCATCGCCCTTGCTGAAATACTTATCATAGTTCAGTCCGCGATTATCTGCGGGAACGCGATAGAAATCGCCCATATCGACCGCGTGTGTGCACTCTTCGTTGGTCAGCAACGTCTCATACATCTTTTCACCGTGGCGAATACCGATGACCTTAATGTCCTCTTTATTTCCGCCGAACAGCTCGCAGACCGCCTCCGCCTGAATACGGATCGTTGTCGCCGGTGCCTTCTGCACAAGGATGTCTCCGTTTTCGCCGTGTTCAAAGGCAAAAAGCACCAAATCAACTGCTTCGTCAAGCGACATGATAAATCTTGTCATCGTCGGTTCAGTCACGGTGATCGGGTTGCCGGCTTTGATCTGATCGATCCAAAGCGGAATGACGGAACCGCGCGAGCACATGACATTGCCGTAACGGGTGCAGCAAATTTTCGTTTTTCCGCTGTTGCGGGACTTCGCAACGGCAACCTTTTCCTCCATGGCTTTTGAGGTTCCCATGGCATTCACGGGATAAGCGGCCTTGTCCGTTGAAAGGCAAATAACCGACTCAACCCCTTCTTCAATGGCGGCTGTCAGCACGTTATCGGTACCGATAATGTTTGTGCGCACCGCCTCCATGGGGAAAAATTCGCAGGAGGGAACCTGCTTCAATGCCGCCGCATGGAAAATGTAATTCACGCCGTGCAAAGCGTTCCTGCAGGACTGAAGATCCCGAACGTCCCCGATGTAAAAGGACACCTTTTGGAAATCCTTCGGATACTTCACCTGAAGCTCATGCCGCAGGTCATCCTGTTTTTTCTCGTCACGGGAAAAAATGCGGATTTCTTTGATGTCAGACGTGATAAACCGTTTCAACACCGTCGAACCGAACGAACCTGTTCCCCCCGTGATTGCAAGGACTTTGTCTTTGAACTTTTCACTGATATTCATGTATATAAACGCTCCTTTAAGATATTCGTATTCGTGCGCGTTCTCCCGGTGAGCGGAGTTCGGCAGACATCAAGCCGATTTCCGCGATTTTTTGAGGAATCCGCGAATGACAGACATCAGATCCTGATATCCACGGAGCTTGAACAGAATTGATCCGAGCATATATATCGCCACTCCCGTCAGCACCTGCAAGCAAAGGATAACGATGGTCGGCAGCGGAAGAAAGTGCAGGAAATATACCACGATTCCCATCGCCAACGACAACGCTACAGACGGCATGATATCCTTTATCTGTTCAAAATAACCGTATTTCAACAATTTCCTGTTCGGCCACGAGTTGATCACCTGCGATGCTACGCTGGAAATAAGCATACTATATGCCATCGCCTCCACACTGATCCACATCGAAACGAGAAGCAGCACCAATCCGACTGCTTTCTTGCAGATCTCCAGTTTCATATACAGATCGCTTCTTCCCAATGCTTTGATTGCGTTGAGGTTCGCAATATGTATCGGATAAAACGCATAGGTAATGCAGAAGATTCTCAGGTACAGAGCGGCAGGCAGCCATTTATCGGTGATCAGCAGGCTGATGATGCTCTCGGCACACGCCGCCAATCCGATCATCATCGGCCACAACACGTAGGATTCTACCTGTATTGCTTTTCTTGTCATATCCTTCACGTGTTTTTTGTCATCCTGCGCGCGTGACATCACCGGAAACAGTACGCTGTCGATCGACGCATTGATGGAAGCCGTCAGCATGGACGGGTATTCATGTCCTTTATTATAAAACGCCAAATCGCTTTTGGAATATTTTTTGCCGATGATCAGCTGTCTCGATTGATTCCATACCGTATCGAGAAGCGAGGACACCAGCAATTTCCATCCGTAGGACAAAAGCGTTTTCAGTCTGAACCAAGAAAAAGCAAGCTTCGGACGCCATTTTACGGTGAGCCACAAAATGATGGTGTCAATCGTCTGATTCACGATATTCTGGAATACCAACGCCCACACGCCATATCCCTTTACCGCCATCCATATTCCGACAACCGCCGCCGTGACGGTGCCGCCGAGTGTGGCGAAAAAGTATTTTTTAAACAGAAGATTTCTTGAAACATAGGCATTCTGGATGTTCTTGAATCCGGAAATAATCAAAATCACGCCCAGCACTCTTATGACCGGAGTGATCTCCTCCTGCCTGTAAAATCCGGCAATCAACGGTGCCGTCAAAAACAAAAGCAAGTATAGCGCACAGCAGACGGCAAAATTAAAATAAAACACGGTAGAATAATCAATATCGTCCGCATCTTTTTTCTGTATCAGCGCACTTCCGAGACCGCTGTCAACAAAAACCTGAAGAATCGATGTAATTACCGTAATCAGCGCGACGGTTCCGTATGTCGCCGTATCAAGGATTCGTGCCAGCACAATCGAAACAACAAAGGTGACACCTTGCGCTCCGAAACGTTCCAGCAACCGCCAAATAAAATTGGAAGTTACCTTATTCTTATCTAACGTCATACAAGCACCCCTCACCCAATCAAGCGATATAACAAATCAATCAGCCACGGCAGATTATAAACATTGCAAAAGTAAAAAGCGAATCCCTTGCGGGTGTTCATTTTCAACTTCTTTCCTTCTGCCCAATAGCGTTTTGCCTGTTCTGTATCATGATTCTGAAAGCATTGTTTTTGAATTTCCAGATATAAAGATTTCGGGGATCTTTCTTTATATTCATATCCGTACAGATCACAGTAGAACTTCGTGATTTCATTCCTGCAATTCCAAAACCGCTTGATTTTTTCACCGTCTGTGGAATGGGAGTAGGTGTTGGGCAGCACACGGTATTTCCCGAACACTTCGGGGAAATAATGAAACTTTCCTTCCTGCGACAATTCGATCCACAACGGATAGTCTCCCATGAGCCAGTGGTGATTGTTTCTGTGGTTGGGAATTTTTTTATAAGCGCTGTATCGGTACAACGTCGTAAAAGCCGAAATATGATACACTTCCGTATGATCTGCCGCAAAATAAGGTTCGTCCTCGCCGGGTGCATAGCTTTTCCTTTTTTTGCCCTCTACCAATTCATAATTACCGTGACACAGCACGTATTCCGGATGATCATCCAAATAATCCGCCTGTTTTTGCAGCTTTTTAGGATCTGTCCAATAATCGTCGCCCTCGCAGATCGCCACATAATCCGGATTGTAAGCGGCAATGATCTCGTCGAGAATATAGCCGAGGGTGTGTTCCGTATGCCGATTTACCGGGTCACATACGGGAACAATGATATTCGGATACTTTTTTGCATATTCCCGAATAATGTCCGCCGTTGCATCGGTGGAAGCATCGTCATGAACGACAGCAACAAACGGAAAATCCGTCTCTTGCTTTACAAATCCGTCCAGCGTTGCACGAATATACGGTTCCTGATTATAAGCAATACATCTGATCAGCACTCGCGGGCGATTCGGATTTGCCTTTGCCGCAGCAATCACCGATTCAATCAATTGCGGTTCTTTGATCGTCTTTTCTTCTTGCATATATGTCGCCTTTCAACAACGAATTTCTTCTATGCGTTACGGTTGATCTCCGCTTCTTTCGGAGAATTTGGAGCAACAAACTCCTTCGGTATCTTCCGAAGCACCATTGTGCCGAAGCAATCCTCCGCAAAGGCAAACAGCAAATAAAACGCAAGGCAGATCAGAATGAACAGATTGCCGCCCCGGTTGCTGTCTCTGAAGTAAAACAGTCCTTCTGACAGGATATGGAAATACAGAATATAAATAAAGTAATGGTGAAAAGAAATCCTTTTCTTTTCTTTCCTGAAAACAGTTACGAAAAACAAGGCTGCCAAGATGCCGATGATAATGGTAAATGCCACACCGAAATTGATGTTGAAGCTCTTCAGAAATGTGCCGAAAACATTGCTTTCCGTTCCGCCGTCAATCCAGCGAACACCTTCCGGAGCGGTTTGTTTGGTAATCTCCCAGTACAGCGGAAACGATTTTCCGTAACAGTAGTGATCCTGCCGCACATCAAAGTAAAGCAAATAGTTGGGAACCATTTGTCCGGCATAGGACAAAATTGCTTTGAATGTTCCGCCCATGCCGTCACCGTCACCGAAACGGCTGATGCTGATGGCAAAAAACGGAACCAGCCCCGCCGCGCCGCCTATGTAAAAGGCGGATCGGATTTTCTTTTTTTGCCCGGGTTTGATGTAATCTCCGAACAGGAAATACATAAACGCGAAATTGATCAGCCAAAAAACAATTCCGTCTCTTCCGACGAAGGAAAGCACCGCAATCACCTTGGAAGCGGAAGATATAAACAATAGCGCACAACGAATCGGATGCTTTCCGATGATGTAATAGATATAAAACAGCGTGATACAAAACGGGGAAAAGCTGGAAGCGACGGAGGCAATGGTATTCATAATTCCTCCGGTTTCCACATAATCGGTTCGCATCGTATCCAGGTTATTGCGCAGCACACTCAACGCCACACCGCTTCTAAACATCCGAATGACGGACGGAAGGTAGAACGCAATGGAAAACAGAGACAAAATAATCAACGCCGCGGAAAACAGGTTCAACACCTGCAGGTTCGGCAAGCGAATTTCTGTATTGGAATTCTCTTTAAAATAATAGAGCGGCAAAAGATAGATGAAAATGCTCAGAATATAAACAATCGCCCCGCTCCAGTAGTTTCCCTGCTCCAGCAGAGAATAATCCGAAATGCGTGAGGAAGAATTGATAATCACGTGCGGGATGCTCAGTGCCGATACGGCAAAGTACAGCAAAAACAAGATACTGGACGGGTTTTTCCATCCGCCTTTTCTCGCAATATTGCTTCTCAGCATAATAAACTGTGTGATCATCACCACTACCAGTTTTGTCATTTATTTCACCTACCTATTTTCACCGTGACAACGAACATTCGTATCAAAAAATCACGAAGTTTATTATACTGACACTACCAATAAAAATCATCTGTGCAGCTTTTCAGAACACGTGTGTTTTACTCTTGAAAATCGGAAAATCTTTTTTGAATCAGTTCAAACACCGCATCAAGATCTCCCGTGGGAACAACCTCTGCCTCTTCTCCCGCACTTTCGGGGCTTCCTCCCGAATTATAGGTCAAAATCGGTACTCCGCAAGCGCGCGCTTCAAGATTCACCGTGGGAAAATTATCGGAATGTGTCAGGTTTACAAACAAATCTGCGGAGGAATAAATATCCGCCAGTTCTTCTTTACTGTTGGTTCTTTCGACCCCGATCACATTCTTCGGAAGGGTTTCCATCTGCTTTTTGGTCAGTCCGACCAGTACAACCGCAAACCTTTCATCCAGCCTATCTGCCAATTTCAGAAAATCACGGTATCCTTTTTCTGTCGTCCATACACAGGAAACGCCGAGTATCATGACTTTATTTTTAAGATCGTCCCTCTTTTTGAAGTTCTTCTCCGTCGGTTTGAATACGGTGGTATCGACGGTATTATGGATGACCGTGATCGGGTATTCCTTCAAAAAGCTCTCCTTCACCAATCCCGCAAGCCACCGCGAGGGAGTGATGATTTCCATTCCGGAAACGCCGCAGAAGGCTTTCTTTTTCAGTAAATAATTGCGTTCAGAGCCGTCATAAAAAACGCTCTGCGGGTATCCTTTTTTTTGCGGACAGTGTTCACAGCGCGTTTTCCATTTGGTGCATCCCGATACATCAAAGTAACAGCAATGTCCGGTAAACGCCCAGCAGTCATGAAGCGTCCATTTCACCTTCATTTGCGGTCTGGACTTTATCCAAGAAAACAGCATCCCGACATTGAGATAGTACCCATGAAGATTATGGAGCCACACCAAGTCCGGATCATACTCCTCCGCCCACCGCAGAAACTTTTTTGTCTGCGCTTTGGCGGAAAATCCCTCATTATCAAACAATCTGCATTTCAGTGCGTTGATTTTCACATCGCGGTCACAACCGATGCGAACAGCAATATCTTTATACTGCTCCGGGGCTTGTTCTCGTCCGAAAGCAATCCTCACTTCATGCCCCTGATTTCTCAGTTCATCGGCAATATCGGTGCAGATTCTACCCGTTGACCTTATTCCGCACACGGAATTTATCAATAATACTCTCATAATTTTTCTCTACCGTGTAATTTTCCTTCAGAAAATCGTGTCCGTTTTTTCCTGTTTCCTTCAGGTCCGCCTTCAGACTTTCCGCAACGACCGCCTCGAACGCCTTGACGTCGTTGCTTTCACACCACCAGCCAAAACCGCCTTCGGCAATCACCCTTCCGACATCGGTATTCGGATCGGTGCAGGCAATCACCGGAAGACCGGCTTGCATATAGGAAAGCAGCCTTGACGGAAAATTCGGGATGGTAAAACGATGATCCAAAAAGATCATTCCCACGTCACAGGAAGCAGCCAACAAGTCATAATCTTCCTTCGGAAGCCGTTTCAACAGAAGAACATTGTCCGGTTTTTCCTCATTTACGAAGGTCTCCAGTTTTCCGTACTCCGTGCCGTTACCGACAATCAAAAAGAACGCTTCTTTATTGTCCTTTTCCGCACGCAAGCAATCGATCAAAAACGGGATTCCCTGCGGTCTGCCGAGATTTCCTCCGTAGACATACACCTTTTTGTCCTGCGGCAACCCGTATTTTTCTCTCATTCTGTTTTTTCCATCATCGGAAATGCGCATATCAACATATTCGATGCTGTTGGGGGAAATCTCCACCTTTTCGAGATCGATTTCCGGATTGTGTTTCAAAACATAGTCTACATTCGCTCCGGACATACAGCCGATGCGATCGGATATCCGATAAAGCTCCTTTTCCTGCTTCCGGAAGTAGCGATAAATAAGCCCCTTGACACCCCATTTTGTCATCATCCCGATATCCACGGCATTTTGCGGGAAAATATCCTTTAAAAGCAGATAGCTCTTCGCTCCGTCGCGCTTTTTAATGAACTTCACCGTTTTGACATGAGTCACCGGGGGTGTCGGATAAAGCACAAGGTCAAATTTCACATCGTTCAGGTATTTCTTGATGGCGGAAATGTAAAAGTTCGGCAAAAACAGGGTGGTCATTCCCTTTTCTATCAATCCCGTGTTTTTGTTATTTCCTGTTTTTACGCGCAAAACCGAAATACCCGCTTCCTCACAAAACGATGTATCGGCATTTTCTTTTTTCTCAATCGCACACACAACATACACGCGGTGTCCGTTTCTTTGAAACTCACGAAGCAAGTCCAAAGAAATGGAATGTTCGCTCATATGCGGCAACGAGCTGATCGACAAAAACAAAACATTCATATACACGCCTCATTCAAACGTACTCATCAGCTCATGTCTGAGCAGATCGTTTCCATGGCAATCAAACACTTTGATCTTCTCGGCGGCAACCGCGAGATTTCTTTTCAGCATTTCGCGATCGTCGGTCTGAACGGTAAAAAACGCAATGCGGTCGCCGCTGCAGCTTGCTTCCTTCAGTTCCGTTCCCGGTGCCTTGAACACGCTGTATTCTGAAATGATTCCCTGTTCAAGCAGTTCCTTGAATCCTTCCGCATGATCAAAGACTCCCGGCTTGCAATACAGGAATTCGTCGAGAATGTACGCATTTTCCCGCTTGAGCTCGCCGACATGAGGGTAACTCCCCAACGTCAGATCCACTACGGCTTTGACAACATCGAATCCGGTGGTTCTCTTAATCAGTCTGAACTTATCCCCGCCGCCGGTACGTGCGCAGAATTCCAAAATCGATATCCGGTTTCCCGTGGTAATCAATTGAACGAGCATCGGAGAATTCACAAGTCCGAACGCCGTGGCAATCTTTTGGCACGCCTCTTTGACCATAGCGACTTCAGTTTCGGATATCGGCGCGGGATTGCTGCACCGATTGATCACAAATTTGTTTTCCCCGGGAATTTTGTCCAGTCGGGAAATGCCGAGTACATTGGCTTTTCCGTTTTCCACATAGACATCCACAGACAACTCTTTGCCCTGCACAAATTCTTCGACAATGGCGGTTTTGGTTCTGCTGATCCGAACCGCTTCTTTGAACACCTGCTCCAGTTCTTCGACATTCAATACCTTTTTTACGCCTCTTGAGCTGTACGAATCTACCGGTTTGACAATCAGAGGATACTCCATCCCGTCCGCAATGTGGGGGTCGAATTCATCGGACACGGCATACTTGGACGTCGGAATTCCGTTTTCGGAGAATATGCGCTTCATATAAGCTTTATCCGATACGTTTTTCGCCGTCTGATAATCAATATACCACGGAAGTCCGAGTTCTTCGCAAAGCTGCGCCACCACCAACAGTACCTGATCGGCGCAGACCGTCAGAATATAATCGACCTTCTCCTTTTTTGCCACCTCGCGGACCGCATCGACATCCAGCACGGATACCGGATAAAATTTATCGGCATATTCCCGTGCTTTCACTTTTTCGTTCATATCCAGAAGAATTGTTTCAATTCCCCTTGACTTCAATTCCTCTATCAAAGCAATCTGAGGCATTCCTCCGCAAAGAACCAACGCTTTTTTCATTATTCTCCCACCACTTCTTTATCAGTCTCTTTGTCTCTCTTGGCAAAATATTCCATGATTGTTTCGTGCGGCGGAAATTCAATGCCCTCATGAGCAATCACTTTCTTTACGGTGAGAAACAGGATCTTTACGTCCAAAGCCAACGACAGATTGTCCACATATTCAATATCTTTTTCAAACCGTGCCTTCCACGTCAATGCATTTCTGCCGCTCACCTGTGCCAGACCGGTCAATCCCGGACGAACCGTATGGCGTTTCCTCTCCCATTCGGAATAATACTCCAGATACTTGCACAGCCACGGTCTCGGACCGACCAACGAAATCTGTCCCACAAACATATTGAGCAAAGAGGGCAGTTCGTCAAGAGAGGTTGCTCTCAGCGCTCTCCCGTACTTATTCAATCGCTCGGCATCGGGCAGCAGGTTGCCGTTTTCGTCCGTTTTATTGGACATTGTTCTGAACTTCAGCAATTTAATAATCTTTTCTTTTCCGGTCTTTTTGTCAATCTTTCCCGGGCGCGGCTGAACAAAGAACGGATTACCGCCCATGGCAATGGCACCGACAACCGTCAGCACCAAAAGCAGCGGCGAAAGCACAATCAGTGCCATCCCCGACAAAACAATGTCATAAAAACGCTTGAAGAACTGTCTGTAAAACACCGTTGACAAAACAAACAGCAATGCAACGGAACCCACGACAATTGCCGCAATCCAATACCATTCCATTTTGATTCTCCTTATGTAATCCAATCTCATTCAAAGCAGGCGCGAATCACTTGGATGATCCGGTCTTGCTGCTCGGGGGTCATCTTGTTATCACTCGGCAGGCAACAGCCGCGTTCAAAGATATCGGCACCCACATCCGTCACTCCGCCGGCAATATAGGCATTGGTGCGGCAGCGAAGCGTTCCTTCTCTTCCGACGGCTTCGTGCATTCTGTACATCGGCTGCATATGCATCGGTTTCCAGATCGGTCTGCCCTCGGCATTGATCGACGCGATCGCCTCAAGAATCTCTGTCGGACAGGTTTTTCCGTGTTCGGGAACAAACAGCACCTTGCTGTCGTCCCTCACCTGTTTGCACATGGCATCTTTCTCGATAATAAGAGCGGAAAGCCAATAATTCGGCTCGGTGCCTTCCGTGATCGGATTCATATGAATCGGAAGGTCTTTGAGTCCTTCGCAATACCGTTCGTAAATTGCTTTTTTCTGTGCGATGTGCTCTTCGATATACGGATACTGTCCTCTGACGGCACCGGCAATAAAATTGGACATACGGTAGTTATATCCGACCTGCTCATGCTGATACCACGGAGCATTTTCTCTCGACTGTGTGCTCCATTTGCGCACCTGATTGGCATCCTCAAGGCTGTTTGTCAAAAAGCAGCCGCCGGAGGTTCCGGTGATGATCTTGTTCCCGTTATAGCTGATTGCGGCATAATCTCCGAAAGAGCCGCATTGTTTTCCGTCGATGGTCGCTCCCATGGCTTCTGCCGCGTCTTCCACCAGAAGCGCCCCGTGTTTCTCGCAAATCTTCTTTATCTCATCCATGCGTCCGGGGAAGCCGTACAGCTCCGCACTTACCACGAGTTTTACCTCAGGGTACATTTCAAATGCCTTTTCAAGAGCAACCGGATCCATATTCCAGGTTTTCGCGTCCGTATCGATAAAAACAGGGATTCCGCCCTCATACACCACCGGATTCAACGTTGCATCAAAGGTCATATCCGAGCAAAACACTCTCTTTCCTTCCAATGCTCCGTGGCTGATGGCGGGCTTGCCGTAGAGCTTCTCTCCCGCCAGTTTCATGCACAGATGAAGTGCGGAAGTGCAGTTGCACAAACCTACCGCATATTTTACCTCTGCTTTTTCTGCGGCAATTCTTTCCACCTCGTTCACATTTTCACCCGCAGTGGTCATCCAGTTGTCATCATATGCCTGTTGAATATACTCAAGCATTTCTTTGTGCTGTGTCGGTGTAGAAAGCCACACCTTCTTTTCAAAAGGCTCGAACCGGTTTTTGGTAAACATGATGATTACTTACCTCTCATTCGTATATGATTTGCTGATTTATGTTGTTTCACTGCTCTTATAATTACAAGAATAACAGTTGTCACTGTCATTCCGATGGTGACACCCAAAGCATCGATCCAGACATCCTGCACTTTCGGACCTCTTCCGCTGAATATCTGAATTGTCTCATCCAAGAGGGCAATGCCCGTACCGTAGCTGAAGACCCGTGACAATGTCAACCACAGTTTTTGCCGTCCGCTGATCAAAAGCGTCAGCTCAATGCCCAAAACCGCATATTCAATGGCATGTGCCCATTTCCGCACAATGTTATCCGTGACCGTTCGATTGCCGGTAATCGCTTCCTGCACCGGTTTCACGATTACTTCCGTCACCGTTTTACTTTCATTGCTGGAACGGGCGGTCGGAAGCATGGACTGCCCCCAGATAAAAAGCACCGTCAGAATCGTAAGCACGAACAGGATTATCTGTGACCGTTTCTTTTTGCTGCCTGCCATAGTCCCTCCCATTCCTTTGCTCATTCAATAGTTTCGATTTAAAGTTCAGCCGCGGGATTTTTTCCCAGAATTTCATAATGTCAAAACTGACATTCCCGTCGGAAAGCCATACCTATACATTATATATGATACAATAAAGCCCCCCCGTTTGTCAATAGAAATCGCCGTCGCATCCGCCGCGCGCGCCCTCAAAATGCCCACGTCGCAAACGCCCGTGAAATGCGGTTGAGGGCTGATATCCCGCACAAAATCGCCAAACCCATGCGGCAATTTTGTGAAAAATTACCGCATGGGTTTTGTCTTGGAAATGCTTTCCTGCATGCATATATATCCGTATTTTTTCCTTGTTATTATACAACACCGCTCCCGTCTTTTCAAGGGGGACAGCTTACCGCATAATAAAAAGACCGGT
Organism: Oscillospiraceae bacterium; assembly: GCA_003445125.1. Lineage (GTDB taxonomy): Bacteria > Bacillota > Clostridia > Oscillospirales > Ruminococcaceae > UBA11540. Next base: position 13,574 of record DLVP01000086.1, read on the forward strand.
GCCGCCCCGCCGAAGCGACCGATTTCAGGATGATTCCCGGACGCGGTGTGTGCGCTATGGCAGACGGCAAAACCATCCTTGCGGGAAATCCCGAGTTACTTTCCGAGCATGGCATAACGCTGATGCACGCCCCGTGATGCCGTGGATTATCTGAGCGAGGGCTGTACGATCACCTATGTGGCAATAGACGGACAGTTTGCGGGATATCTCGCACTTTCCGACACCGTGCGGAAAGAAAGCGCCGCCACGATTGATTCGCACACCCGTCTCGGCGTACAGCCCGTCCTGCTCACCGGAGACAACGAAAACGCTGCCAAAACCATTGCCGAAAAACTTCACATCGAGAAGGTACGGGCAAGCTGTCTGCCGGAGGACAAACTGAAAGCTATTGAAATGTACCAAAGCAGTGGCTTACCGGTCTGCATGATCGGCGACGGCATCAATGACGCTCCTGCACTGAAAAAAGCCGATGTCGGTATTGCCATGGGCGGCGTCGGAAGCGACATTGCCGTGGACGCGGCGGACATTGCGCTGGTTGACGACGAGGTCAAAGAGCTGCCGCATCTTATCGCTCTGTCCAAGCGAATGATGATTGTTATCAAGCTCAATATGATCTTTTCCATGACGTTGAACTTTGTCGCCATCGCCTTGGCGATTATCGGTTCCTTGAATCCCGTCATCGGTGCGTTGGTTCACAACGCGGGTTCTGTCCTTGTGATCGCAAACTCGGCTTTTTTGCTGAAATGGCAAAAAAGGGTACCCGTTAAAACAGACTCAAGCGAAAATCGCCTCCCTAGCAAAATGTTTGGGAGGCGATTTCTGTCTGCAACCGTATCCGACGGTTGAAGCACTTTTTTCGGAAAGTCAAACATTCGTTTTATCCGATTTTTTCCTTTTATACCCACAATCGCAGTAAGGTCCGCCGGAGGCAAGCGTATATTCCCGCACAAAGTCCGTCGCGCCGCCCGCCTCGCTCATCGTATAGTCAAGATGACATAAAGCAGGTGTCAGCTCGTACAGTCCGAGCTTTTTCATCAGAACACAGATGCCGCATTTTGTAAATCGTCCTTCATAGCCGCTTCCGTCGGAATATTCGTAAAAATCCATGTTCCACGAATAGGGATTGCGATCGGCAGCTTTCAGTGCGGCGGTTGCCTTCATGCCCGCAATATCCTTTTCGGAAAACTTTCCTTTCCCGCTTTTGCGGCAGAACCATTTCATCG
>DLVP01000086.1:14822-18662 GCA_003445125.1 Oscillospiraceae bacterium
TCGGCTTTGTCATCATGGCTTCGGCGTAATAGTCGGTCAACCGCTCCACGTCCGGACGTTCCGGCATGGAGAGAATAAACGCCCCGAGCATCGCGCAGTTGACGATGTTCATTTTAAAGCGGTCGCTCTTCTCAACCTCCGGAAGTTCCGAAATAATCTCTTTATATTTCGGTTTTGCTTTTTTTACAACCGTCTTTGCTGTTTTTTTGTCATATCCGAACACAGCCGTAAGCTGCTTCCCGAAAGACCCGGCAAACAGCGTCCACATTCCCATGGGCATCCCAAAATATTTCATTTTGCCTTCCTCCATTCATCAACCGTCATGTGATGCGGCGGTCGAAATTTTCTTCACACGAAAAAATTTTCAAAGCAACGGTTCATTGAATCCGATTTTCACAATTTGCATTTTCATTATCCCGTCCCCGACTTTTGAAAGAAAACGGAAAAATCCGCTGACAGACGGGTCTTTCAGGTCATTATAACCAAGCATATACCCGCGGCTTGAGACTGACAGCTTTTTGTCCCATGCGGAAATCTCGCTTCTCGCATCCGAAACCGCAAAATACGCGCCGACATCACGGATTTTTGCGTCCTTTATCCAGGTTTTCAGCATCAGCTTCACCGCTTTTTTATTGGCGGCATCGAACACCAACACTCCGTTCGGAAAAGCGTTTGCCATTGCACAGACAAGAGTTTTAACCTGTTCTTTCAGAAAATAGTAGAACACGCCTGCAGCAAAAAACACCGCTCCCTCCGAAGCATCAATTCGGTCAAACCACGCCGTATCGTTGAGGTCGCAGGGGATATTCTGCTCACGTTCTCCGACCGGCAGCAGCTCGTCACGCACTTTGATAACGCCCGGAAAGTCCAGATTATAAATTTTGCAGCTTCCGTTATCGCAGTTTCTGCCCGTATTATCCAATCCACAGCCGAGATTGACAACTGCCGCCTTCGGATGAGATTTCAGATAGTCCTTCACCTCATAGGCAAGATCGTTCTGCCGCATGGCAACTTCGAGAAAACCGAAACGCTGCATCAGCCCGCCGGACTTTTTCTCAAGTGCCGAAAAATCGTAGTCGATCTCATTCAGCAATCGAAGTGCCGATTCCTCCCGATAAAGATTCGGGTACCATTCCGAACACATCTTTCTTGCATAGAGCGGAATCATTAAGGTTTCCTGCACGGTGTTTTTTTCGATTTTATAGCTCATGTGTCTTTCTCGCTTTCTTAAAAACGACCATTCACAATGCTTCCGAAATCGTTTGAATGATCATTTTCGCCTATCTCCTATTACCCCAGCGCTACATCCAGTACCATCATCACACTGAACCCGACCGCAAAGAAAACCGTACCGACATTTGAGTGCTGTCCCTGCGACATTTCGGGAATCAGTTCTTCGACCACCACATAGAGCATCGCACCGGCGGCAAAACTTAGAAGATACGGCAATGCCGGGATGATAAACTGTGCCGCAATCAGCGTCAGAACGGCTCCGATCGGCTCTACCACTCCCGAAAGCACGCCTCCCAGAAAGGCTTTGCTTTTCTTGACGCCCTCGGCTTTGAGCGGCATGGAAATAATCGCTCCCTCGGGAAAATTCTGAATGGCAATACCGATCGATAACGCAAGCGCACCTGCCGCTGTGATTTGCGTATTATCGGAAAGAAATCCCGCATACATCACGCCGACCGCCATTCCTTCCGGAATGTTATGTAATGTTACTGCCAGCACCATCATGGTCGTTCGTCCGAAGGTGCTTTTCGGTCCCTCCGCCCGGTCACTTCCGATATGAAGGTGCGGTATCAGGTGATCAAGTGCGAGCAAAAACAGCACACCGATCCAAAATCCGACAAATGCCGGAAGGAACGCAAATGCTCCCATATTTTCCGACTGTTCAATCGCCGGAATCAAAAGACTCCATACAGAAGCGGCAACCATCACTCCGGCGGCAAAACCGACAAGTGCGCGCTGAACCGATGTTCCGAGCGTTTTTTTCATAAAGAGTACACACGCTGCACCGAGGGTTGTTCCGAGAAAAGGAATCAGAATCCCAAAAAATGTTTCCATCTTACACCCCGTATTCCTATTTATTTCTTCTGTATCCCGTTTCGTCGCGATATTCGGGATGATCTTTCAAATACGGATCTTTATCGCCGACAATCGTATAATCACATTTATCGCCGTTGGCACAGGTTGTCGTGCGCACAAGCCGCGCATGGATACACTCCATGGCTTCAAAATCCGGATTACAGAGTGCGGGCATGACTTCAAGCAGCCCGTGCTTTTTAGCAAATTCTGCCGTAGGGCATTCGGTAAATTCATAGTAAATCGGCTTTTCGGGATCAAACGGCGCGATATTCATTTTGAAATCGCCCCATTTGTCGCACTGTCTTTTTGCATTCTGAAATGCCTTATACATCAACTTTTTGAAAATCGGTTTGTTGCAATTGACAAGCTTCATCTTGCGGAAAGCGCCGAGAAAAAGGTTGCCTTCCATTTCTTCAATTTCCGCAAGACTTGTCACCTTTTTGCACACCGTATAGTACGCCATAAGCGCGATGCAGTCGTAATTGCCGCCCTTGCCGTTGTGGAAATTGTCTTTTCCGCCGAGATCCGTGCGCCAATCGGTAAGAAACTCCGCATATTTCAATTGAACCCGCTCCCATACCGCTTCTCTTTCGTCCGGCGGATAATGCAAGGCAATTTTCTTTTGAATTTCCTTTTTGCACGGCTTTGTATACAGCACATGACAGGTGCTGTCGATGGGCAATTTGTTATCATTCACCGTGTTTCCTCCCCCGGTTCACAATACTTTTTACGAGTTGTGCCCACTTTTCGGGATTGCAGGCAAGAAGCTCTTCGTGCTGCAGGTTTTGCTCGTGAATTGCCGGATGCGCGAAGTGTTGCAGATACCGTGCACGGTATTTTTCACCCATTTTCAGTGCATAAAAAATGTGAATTTCCGTATCGGGAACATCGATTTTATCGGGCAAAGGCGTCACAAGATCAGAGTAAAACTGATTTTTGCAGCTTTGCTTTGTCACATAAGGACGCGCGCCGCCGAACATTTTCATGAATGCGTCTACATAGTCCGGCATTTGTTCCGCACGCTTTTTCAGCCGTTTTTGCAAAAATCGGCTGCTGAAATGTCCGTCACGAATCAACGAATAAATCATCGGCAGCAACAAATCCGTTTGCAGTTTTGCCGCAAAGTTTGATGCCTGATCAAGGTCGGAACTTCCGAGAATACCGTAATCCATATGAATTTTTTGACGTGCCGCCAGCAATCCCACAAAAGAACCGCCCAACGAACAGCCGTAGGCTGCGCGGATATGCCCGTTGCAATGTTCCCGGATATAGCTTTCAATTTTCTCCGTTTCTTCGAGCATGGTGGAAAATTCGGTTTGTTCGGTTTCGTCAAAACCGTCATAGCTGGCGCAAAGAACTTGATAATCGGTTTGAAGTAACGGAATCACTTTTTCAAAATTGCTTTTCCAATGGCAGCACGTTCCGGGGAGCAGTAGAATTGTCGGAGAGTCTTTTTCTCCGAAAGCATAAACTTTCATCTTCCCACACCTCTCAAAAATTCGCTTTTTGCCTTTTCCTCCGTATCGTCCGACTCGTCATACGCATCATAAGGAGCGTTCGGATCGTGAACCCTCTTTTTAAAGGGCGAACACAATTTGTCTTTATGCGCAAAGGCGAACTCGAAATTGTCCGTCCATCCTGTATGTCCCGTGAGAAACAGCGGTTTTATTCCTCTCTTTTTTAATTTTGCTTCAAGAATTGCCAACGACTTCACTGCCAGTTTGTTACTCTCTGCCAAAGCGGAAATAAAGC
>DLVP01000086.1:18689-21517 GCA_003445125.1 Oscillospiraceae bacterium
GCACCAAACCACAGCGTATCTCCCGTGAAAAGATATTTATCATCAATGAGATAGACCATATGTCCCCATGTGTGACCGGGGACAAGGAAGCAATGAATCTTGATATCTCCGATACGAAGCGTCTCGCCGTCTTTCAGCAGTTGTTTGCGATTGTTGATCATCACCTGCGGTAATTTGTACAGATGATAAATCACCTTCCGGCGCACCTCTCCCGTCAAATAGCGATTTTCTATTTCGCCGATGTACAGTTTTGCTTTTTTGAACAGCCCCGGGCTGTCTGCTTCCACCGCGCCCACATGGTCGGTATCCTGATGCGTGATAAAAATATGTCGAATCGATTTCGGATCAATTCCCAGCCAGCCCATTTTCTCTTCCAGCCGATCGTAGTTGTACCCCGCGTCAATCATAATGGTGGTATCGCCTTTGCGATAAAAGAAAATATTTGCCACCCATTCACGCACACAGGCTACATTTTCATCGATCCAACCGGTATTGAGCGGCTTGAAAATCTCTTTGCCGCGGTACATCCTGCTCATTTCTTTTTTTGAAATTCAGTTGCTTTCTTTGACATTTCTTTTTCCTCTCAAGACGCGTCGATGCGCTCCAGTAGTTTTTTCGTACTCCACGCCTATTTACCGTTTCTCCATCACAACAATTTTGTTGGATATATTCCGAACAAATCCGATTTTGCCGAGCAGTTTATAAATCGGAACAAATTCCGCCATACCCTCCGTCAGGCTGTGTTCTTCTACAAAGCGAAATCTGCTCAATAATTCGGCAAGTTTTTTCCGTCCTTGACTCCCCATGTGAATTTCGCGTGGCTTCCCTCAATGGGTTTTTCCTTGAATCGTTTCACGACCATCGGATTCATCGTTTCTGCAAAAACCGTTGCTTTCTCAAACCTCTTTGCAATCACATCAAAAATCCGCTTCACTTCTGCCTCGTTCAGATACATAGTAAGTCCTTCAATGATGACGAGAACCGGTGCATCGGTTTCTTCGATTTTATCTCCCCAGTCCTCCATTGCGGACATGGCAATCTGTGAAATGATACCGCTCTCCGGCAGAAGCTTTTCTCTCACTTCCATTGTCTCCGGAAGGTCAAGGTTATACCAATGAGAATATCCCTTCATCCGATAGCATCGGGTATCCAATCCGCAGGCTATATTTACCACCACGGCATTCAAATTTTTCACAAGCCACTCCGACACCAAGCGGTCAAGCACGATTGTGCGGGCGATCACGCCACTGTGCATAGCAAAATCACGGTCCGCAAGAGAAAAGTCATAATCGAGCTTCTCGATAATTTCTTCCGCTTTTCTGTCATGAACAGCGCCACGTGTTCTGCTTTCCTTCGCGCGTGCATAAACCGTTTGCAGCATTGTTTCCGGAACGCCGGAAAGTGTCATTTTCTCACTCATTACGTTATCCCTCCGTATTTCGTTCTCTACTATCGGTAGTCTGCCGCCACATGGAATTTCTTTCGTAATGTCCGCATCGAACATCCGTCAGAAATCGCGGCGCTGCGCTTTCTGATTGTTTTTCCTGCGGTCTTCTTCAGTTAGTTTGTGCTAACCGTTCGTGCAGGAAAAGCTGCCCGCAGGCAGCACTTTCTTATGTTTAATCTTTCGGAAACAATTCTTTCATAGCTCCGTGAATCAAAAGTTGCAAAACCGCCGGGTACTGTTCACCAATCTCATTTTGATGTGACACCGTGAGAATCAGTCCGCGCACGGTTGCCGCGGCAAGCTTTGCACCACCTTTTGGGGAAAGTCCGCTGCCTTCCAACAATTCCGTAATATGCGTTTCGTCATCATGGTAATGCTCTTTTTTTACATCCTCAGAAATCCGACGCAGGATCAATTCGGCATCCGACTCAATAAATCGCATTGCGCCCGTTTCCGACAAGCGCCGGCAGACGGAAAGCAGCGTTTCCGTCGTACGTTCGCTTGCAGAAAGGGACACCTTGTGTTCCAACGTTTCTTTAGCCAGCATATAAAGTTCGGAATGAATTTCTTCTAAGACCGTAAAAAATAAAAATTCTTTAGAACTAAAATATTTATAAAAAGAGCCCTTGGAAATACCGACCGCTTCCGTAAGTTCCTCCACGGAAGTCTTGCGCATCCCGATTGTCATTGCACATTTTCTTGCCTCCGCAATCAGGTTTTCCCGTATTCTTCTGTTCTCTTCTTCTGAAAATGCCATATCTTTCTCCGATAAAATATTTGACTGTTTTTTTCATTCGGTCATATTATACCACTGTTTTTCATTTTTTGCAATAGGGTTGCGGGATTTTTTACTCCATACCGATCAAAATAGTTTAGATTATCGGTTTAGAAAGATATTATTTGCGTGGAATCCAAAATGTTTTATTGTGATGTTATTATTCTTTTGTTTCACAAAGGCTCTGGCAAATTTACCTCTTCCCTCAACCACTCTCACCGGCAATAACACATATTTTTATCGCCCGTGCCTTTTATTGTTAAATAAGCATGGCGCTGTTTTGCTATTTTGCACTTGTATTCCCTACAGATTCAAAATCTTTCCTATTGTACAGTTTTCTTTTCCGCATGACTTTTTAAAATTTACTTGGTGAAGCATGGGCTTGCAAGTGACCGCGATCTTCCGGGCTTGCAGAGCCATGCCTGCAAATGAGCTTATGTATGACCGCACACTGAGATTTGAAATCTATCTGCGGGCAGATGGAGCGAAGCGGTTTGCAATCATAGCGTTCATCCTTCCTTTCCATAAAATTAAGCCAAACGCTCGGCTGAGTAGCGTTTGGCTATGTAGATATTATTCAGTTAGACAAATCGGAATTTGAAGAGG
>DLVP01000109.1 GCA_003445125.1 Oscillospiraceae bacterium
CCGTCGGAAATCTTTTTGTAGGTCTCGCTCGTCACGGTCAAGTCACAGGTCGCCTTGATTTCGGAATTGTCCAGCGCAGTCGCCGTGATGGTCGCAGAACCCGCGCCCACCGCGTGCACTCTGCCGTATTTGTCCACGGTCGCCACCTGCTCATTGCTCGAAGAGAACAGCACGGAGATAATCTCCGCATCGGCAGGCAGAAGCTCCCATTCCAGCGTCAGATCCTCGCCCGTTTTCATCGTGGCAGAGGTTTTGTTCAGTGTCAGACTGCTCACGCGGACGGGGTTGTACACCACGTCGGTCTTGGTCTGATTTCTGGTCAGAATTTCGTCCTTAATGCCCAGATAAATCTGCGTACCGATCTTGCGGTTGCCCTTCGGATTCGGATGTCCGTCGTCGTCGGGGTGGTCGGTAGCCTCGTCCCACTTGTAGGCTTCTTGATTCAGGCTGATGCCGTGAATGTTTTTGCCCTGTGCCTGATACTCGGGAACCAGCGTCCCCAAAACGCCCTTATTATAAGCGTACACGCCGTTTTCGTCCTCCGGGTTTGTCCAACCGCGGAGACTGCTCACGACCGGAAGATCGGTCAGGTACAGCGAGACGTCGGGGTTGATCTCGAAAATACGATCCACAATCACACGATAACGGTCCAGCACATCCGCCAGCTTATAGCTTCTGCCGCCTTCGCTGCCGTCATAATAGTCGTTCAGACCGATGAACACCGTCACGATGTCCGCATTCTTGACATAGTTTCCATACGGTGTTTTCGTGTAGTCATTCGTGCCGTCGCTGCCCGCAAACAGACGGTAATGCAGGCTGTTGACAGAGCCGTTGATGGTATGGTTGGTGTCGGGATAGTCGATATGCGATGTGGTGACCCACTTCGACCCGTCCCACTTATAATCCTTGGCGTCGCCGATGACCGCGCCGCCCACACCGCCGTGACGCTCGTATTTGTCCGTCACGCGGAAGTCGCCGCTTGTGCTCGGTCCGATGAACTCGAACACCGCGCCGTCCTTGATCAGATTCTCATAGATGTAGTACCGGTACGCGTTCGGTTCGATCACGCCCTGGGTGAACGAGTCGCCCATCGTGAACACCTTCACGCGCGTCGGATAGGTCGCGTCGTCCGCCATGGCGGGGAAAGACGCGAAGCTCGCCAGCATGCAGAGGGTCAGCACGCAGGCGATGAATTTTTTTATGTTCATGCCTTTTTCCTCCTCTTCGGTGGTTTACTCCTTAAGAATAGCACAACTCTCCGAAAAAATCAACAAAACTTATCGTATGTCCGGCGTCGGTTTTGTGTGGAACAACAAAAGCACTTTTCCACACTTTCAACAAAACTTTCAACATTCTTTTGTTCAAGGTGCAGATTTTTTTGTTTTTTCCGTGCAAAAAAAAATGGCGGCTTTCGTGGAAAATGTCATGCGCGCCGACGGACGCCGGCGCGCAGAAGGCGAAAAATGCACAAATAATCGCGTATTTCGCAAAATTTTAATACTGACCTTTTTTTGCCCGCAAAATCCTCCCCGTGAAACCCGGAAAATCTCTTTTTGCTGTCCGAAATGGGGGAGTTTTTTCACAGGCGGCACAAAAAATCGTCTTTGATATTTTCCGTAATTTTGCACCGACTCATGGCGCCCTTGCGGTAAGGGCGGCTGGCGCGAAGCGGGTGAGGGATTGCCTTGAAAGCGCTGAAAAACCTCGGCTTTCTGCTGATTTGAAGTTCCGCGGGCTCCTTCCGTCACGCTTGCGCGTGCCACCTTCCTCCCGGAGGAAGGCAGCGGTTGACGAACTGCGCTGCCGCAGATTTTCTTCCTGCTGAGTCCACCCAAAAATTCACTCACAGCCGCAGCGACACAAAACCTGCTTCCTTCCAAACCCTCAACACCCCTCAGTCGCCTACGGCGACAGCTCCCCTCTTTGAAAGAGGGCAGCCTACTGTTGACCAACTGTTCTGCCACAGAAAAGAAGAATGTGCGGACTTTCGCTGATTTTGCAGAAATCACCTTCGGCACAAAACGCCCCCGCGGCGTGCCGCGGGGCGGGGGTGTTTTACGGTTCGGTTTTCTGGCAGAGCACCGAGGCGCAGAACATTCCGTCCTTGGTCTCGAAACGGCACACGCCGTGATACCGTTCGGCAATGCTTCGGACCGATCGGGTGCCGAGTCCCATGCCTTTGTGCTTGGCGGAGAGAAGCGTGCCGTCGGACGCGTAGCGAAGCGTGCCGTGAAAAGAATTGTCCACCGTGACGCACAGCGAGCGGTCGTCGCCGCGGGCGCGGACAACGATCTTCCGCTCCCCTTCTTCCTGCGCGCGGCAGGCGTCCAGCGCGTTTTCCAGAAGATTGCCGAGCAGCACCGACAGATCGGGGTCGGAAACCGCGGCACGATCCGGAATCTCGGCTTTGACGTCATAGTCCACCCCGCTGTCTTTTGCCTGCTGGGCAAAATAGAGCAGGACGGCGTTGGCGGCGGTGTTTTCGCAGAACCGCACCAGCGAATCGTCGGGAAGCGCGGCGCTGTATCGGTTCAGATATTCCCGAAGTGCGGAGAGATTGCCGTGATTGAGATATTCCTGCATCAACGTGATATGGTGGCGCACGTCGTGTTTGGCACGGCGGGCGTCGATAATTTTTTCCCGAAGATTTTCGTACTGCATCGCCTGTACGGCGAGCCGATGGTTTTCTTCCTTCAGCTCCAGGGTGCGGTTCTGCTCAAGAACCAGGCGGGTGACCACATAATAAATCAAAATCGCGCCGATATTGACCGCGAAAAGAAACAGCGTGTTCTTCGGGCGCAGAGCGATTTGAAGGCTCGTGCGGGAATGTTGCCGTAAAACGCGTAATACCACATCAGATAAAAGGTCGCGGGAATCAGCCAGAGATACCGCCACTCAAAGCCCGACGGTTCTTTTTCCACCGCCGGTGTATATACTGTCTTGATGTAAAAAAACAGCGGCACAAAAATCACCAGTTCCACGGCAAGCAGCATAAGCGAAAATGACCAGCGATAGCTTTGCACCGCCAGCGTCGGGAAAAGCAGACCCTCCGCCGTTTTCGCCGTAATGACCGCGAGATTGGCGAGATTGGAAATCATCAGCAGGGTGAAAAACGTCTTTCCGAAATGTTTTTTCACGGCGAGGAAATAAAACGCCGCATACAGAAGCGTGCTGACTGCGCTGATCAGCCCCGACCGACCGTCGGAATAAAACGCCGCCCAGAATCCGAGGAAAAGCTGAAGCACGGTGAGGATTCCGATCAGCCCCGCCGTCATGCGGCGGGAAAAGCGCAGACAGTGGCGAAACGGGTAGAGCGCCAGCGCGAGAAAAGGAAGAAAATTCAGCAAAGAATATGCCGAAACCTCTGCCAATCGGTAAATCGGCGGCATTATTTTTTGCCCCCTTCCCTCACCCGCTCAAAGCGGAAGTTGAAATAGGCATCGGTCACCTGTTTTGCCTTGCGGCGGCTGATCGGCACCCGACTGCCGTCGCTCATCACAAAGGTGCTTTCCGACTGCGAGACGACCTCGTAAAAATTGACGATAAAGCCCTTGGACGGGCTGAAAAAATAAGGGTACGCACACAAAAGCGATTCGATTTCCGAAAAATTCGCCCGTACCGGCGTGTCCTCTCCGCCTTTTGCGTGGAGAATCACGCGATGAGCCGAACAGTCCGCATACACGATCTCCCGAAGCCGCACGTCGGTGCCGTCCGGGAGCTTCACGGTCCGCAGCTGCTCCATCTGCGCGAGATCAAGCCGGTCGAGCATCGCCCGAACCCGCTCCGTACCGAAGGGCTTGTGCAGGTAATAGCAGGCGTTGACCTCATAGCTTTCGCTGGCAAACTCGTTGCTGGTGGTACTGAACACGAGCTTCACCATCGGGTCGGTTTTCCGGATTTCGCGGGCAACGTCCATTCCGTTGAGCCGATCCATGAAAATGTCCAGAATCACAAGGTCGAAAAGCCCCTTCTGCCAGACGGACAAAAACGCTTCCCCGCTTGAAAACGGCTCGACGGCACAGGAATCTCCGAGCAGTCCGTTCAGACAGGCGCGCAGGTGATCGCGCGCGATCGGATCGTCATCCACAACGGCAATTTTCAACGCCTCCGCCCCCTTTCGTTCCCCTGTATTTTACCACAGATCCGCGAAAAAGACAAGGGAAAAACCGCTTGTGCCGTTTTTTGACCGCTTGTGCCAAAGCGATTGTGTTTTCGGGCGGATTCCTGTATACTGTAACTGTAAAATTATGCGTTCGGGGAGGTGCCGCGTGAAAGTTGTTTTTTACGGGACGGAGGCGGAGCAGCGGGAATTGGAAAAAATCTTTTCCGGACTGCCCGATTACTGTTACCGCAACATCGGGATCGTCGGTTTTTCGGACTACGACCGACTGATCGCGGGACTGGACGAAAGCCCGCCCGCATTGATCATCGTCGCCATGAACGGTGCCGACGGTATGGAAGGCGTGATTGCCGCAAAGCACGTGCAAAAGAACACGCCGATCGTCTGGTTTTCGGACGATAAAGGCTTCGGAACGCAGTCGTACCGGCTCGGCTGTGCGTATTTCCACGAAAAGCCCCTTTCGCCGGAAATCATCTCGCAAGCAATGGCAAAATGTGTGTAAAGGAGAAGTGCAATGAACACAATAACCTGGGAAAAGAGAGTTGTCTCGATGCTGCTGGCAGTTCTCATGGTCTTTTCGGTTCTGCCCGTGCAGGTCTTTGCCGCGACGGACAGCCCGATCGACACCTCCTACTCAAGGGCAATGGAGGATATGGAGGAGGAGTACGGCTATCACGAGTACGATCTCGGTGCGACGTATGAGAAAGACGCCACCACCTTCCGCCTCTGGGCGCCTTCCGCCTACGATGTGAAGGTGACGGTGTATCAAGCCGCCTCAAGTGCAGCCGGAAACGATTTCAAGCTGGGGACCTTCTCGCTTGAAAAGCGGTTGATAGGCGGCGTGTGGGACGGTACATGGACGATTACGCTCGTCGGCGACTGGAAAGATCTTTATTATACGTACACGGTCACGACGGCAAAATCCACGCAGGAAATTCCCGATCCGTACAGCTATGAGCTGGGTCCCGACGGCACGCGCACGCGCATCGCGGACATTTCCACGATGACGCCCGACGGCTGGGCTTCGGACAGCCGCGTCCGTTTTGACGCGGACAATGCCGTGGTTTATCGGCTCAATATCACCGATTTCACCGCCGACATTTTCACCGCCGATGCGGGAAAATTCCCGTCGCTTACCGAAAGCGGTGCGACGATAAACGGAAGTCCCTCCTTCCCTTCGGCGGGCATTGATTACCTCAAACAACTCGGCGTGACCGCCGTGGAGCTGGACGGCTTTTGCAGTCCGTATTCGGTGCTGACGCCGAATACCCAGGCGGCAGCCGTCAGCAGCGATGTGATCACCGAGGCGCGGGCATTGGTGCAGGCGCTGCACCAAGCGGGAATCTCCGTCATTCTTCGCCTGCCCTCCGCTTTCAACGAGCTGGACAACGGCGCGCTTGAAGGTGCGGTACCGAATTACTATTGCCGTCTGAGCGTCAAGGGCGAACGCTATGACGGTTCGGGCTACGGTTACGAGTTCGGCACCGAACGCCTGATGTACAGACATTATATGATTACCGCACTGCGCAATTGGGTGGAAAACTTCCACATCGACGGTTTTTCCTTTGAGCAGAGCGCACTGATGGACGTGGAAGCGTTTCAGACGTTCATCGACAGCGTGGACAGCGACGTCGCCTTTTTCGCGGACGGCACGTGCGTTGCCGAAAACCGCCATCCGACGCTGACCTGCGAAGGAAACAGATTCAAGCGCGCCACCAAGAAAAACACCCCGTCGTCGGTGATTTTTGCGCCGGTTTCGGAAACGTCGCTTTACAGTGAAATCGCCGCCGACCTCGGCGTGTCTGCCGACGTCAGAAACGAAACCGCCGTGAAGCGCACCAAGCTCGCGGCAGGACTTCTCGCCGCCTCGAAGGGCGTTTTCTTCATCAACGCGGGCGACGAAATGGGCAACGCGGAGACAAAAATCAAGTGGGAAAACCTCAACACCTACTATGACCTCGTGTCGTACTACCGCGGACTGATCGCACTGCGCAAGGCGTTCCCCGCCTTCGCTCAGAGCGGGCTTTCCTTCACGCGGGACAATGTGCTTTCCGCTTCCGGGGCGGACAGCGCCGTGATGGGCGGCACAAGTGCCGCCGAATGGAACACGGTTGCCGTCCTTTACAACACCGATGAAACCCGTGCAGACTTCACCGTCGCGGGCGCGAACGCATGGAACGTCGTTGTTTCCGACGGTTTCGCGGGTGTGGACAGCTTTGATACCGTCACGGGCAGCAAGGTTTCGCTCGCGGGTAATTCTCTGCGGGTGCTGGTCGATTCGGGAAGCTTCTCCTCGCTGGGAATCGACTCGGGCATGAAAAAAATGAAAATTCAGTTTGTTGATTTCGAGACCGCTCAGCCGATCGCGTCGGACGTCATCCTCCTCGGCATCGCGGGAACGAATTATCAGATTTCTCCCCTTCCGCGCAACGGCTATATGCCGAAGGACAACGGCTCCATCGTCGGTCAGTTCGGCGACGCGCCGGGTTCCACCTTTTATTATGTGAAGGCGTTTGACGGTCTGGAGGAAGGAGAAACCTACTATGCGCCGGTTTCCTTCTCGATCAAAAATGTCGAAAACATCGACTCCGTCATGGCAAACGGCACGGTGCTGACCCCCAACGCCGGCGGAAAATACCTTCTCAGAAACGCGGGCGCGCAAACCGTGACCGTGACCGACAAGAACGGAAACTCCGCAACCGTGAATGTCACGGTCGTTGTCTGCGAACACGAAGGCGGCTTTGACAAAAACGGCATCTGCAATGACTGCCATCAGCGGTTTGAAGCAAAGGTCGAAGCGAACGGAGCGGTTGAGTACTTCCGCACTTTGGCGGATGCCGCGGCAGCCGTGGTAGGCAGCAACGGCATGCTCACGCTGCTTTGCGACATCACGTTGAATGACACGCTGTACATTTACAACTGTGCCGCCAACCTCAATCTCAACGGCAAAACCGTCAGCGGCACGGGCACGGTAATCATCGGCACTTCGCAGGACAACGTGACGGCAGATACCGATTTGAAGCTTCGTTCATACGGCACCGTGAATGTTCCGATTACGGTGGCTTACGGCTCCGTCACCGTCACCGATGCTGTGACCTTTTCCAAGGACGTCACCGTCCGCGGGAACCTCGCCGTTGACGGCACAGCAATGTTTGACGGCGCGGTGATTCTGCAATCGAGCGGCTTTCTCGCGCTTAAAGACGGTACATACAAGTGCATCCGCTCCGATTCGGAAATTTCCCTCGGCTCCATGCTGGCGCCCGGGTATCTCTTTGCCACCGAAAGCGGCACCTATCTCGACAGCGACATCACCGTGACGGAGACGGCAGAAACCCTGACCGTCCTCGAATGCCTGCATCCGAACGACAGAATCGGCGATGACGGCAAATGCAGTCTCTGCTCCACACAGATGGCTGTCAAGGCGGACGACCGATTCTTTTCTTCCTACGAGTCTGCGGTGAAATACGCCAACACGCGCAGCAGCTGCACGATAACGCTGCTGGACGACGTGTTCGCTTCGGCTGATTTCGATGGAGACGCGTGCATCACCGGCAACGTCACGCTGGACCTCAACGGAAAATCCATCAACTGCATCATCGTCGGTCTGATGACCTTTGATGAAGAGTACAACCCGATCAGCCTTGTGCCGGGAACACTGACCGTGAAGGGAACCGACGGTTCCAAGGTGCAAGAGATCGACGCGGTGGGCGGCAGTACGCTGACCGTTTCCGGCGGCGACATAGGCACCGTTTATCTCTTCGAAGGCGATACCTCAGCCACGGTCACCGGAGGCACAATAGATATTTTGGAAGCCGATGACGAAGCCGCTTCCGTGACGGTTTCGGGCGGATTTGTGGAAAGTTTTTCCACAAGCGGCAAAGCCTCGATCACCGGCGGCACCGTCGGCACTGTCAACACAAGCGGCACACTCTCGGTCTCCGGAGGCACGGGTCACGGCGGAGAAAATAACTTTTCCGGCTGGTGTATCAGCGACGGCAGTGTGACCGTGACGGACGGCGAGTTCGGAAAAGTCCGATTCCTGTTCACGAACAACGGCAAGCTCACCCTGAACGGCGGCACCTTTGTGGGCATCTCCACCGACAAGACGGGATCCAGCGAATACCGTTCGGTTTTCCTGAGCGAACTGCTGGGCAAGGATCGCGCGTTCTATGACGCGGACGACAAGATCGTGAACGTTTCCGACAAAAAGACGCTGGAAAACGTGAGCGTCAAAGCGCATGAGCATACGTTCCGCCGCAGCAAATGCTCGATTTGCGGCTATACCTGCGACCATTCGGGCGACGATCACTCCAAGCCCGCAAGCTACTTCCGGGTCGCGACCTGCTCGGTCTGCTCGTCGCAGTACGGCTCGGTGCTGTCCGATACGACCCCGCCGACCCTGACTGTCAGCGGCAGCGTCGGACAAAAGGCGCTGACCGACCCCGTCACCTTCGACAAGACCTTCTCCAAGGGCTTTTCCGTGACGGCGGAGGCGTCGGACGACAGCTACACCCAGGAAGGCTTTGACTGGGATCGTCACTATACCGATATTTATTATTATGTCAGCAGCAAAGCACTGACGGTACAGGAAGTGGAGGCACTTCCCTTCTCCGGCATCACCGCCACCCGCTGGCTCAGTATCGGCGGCGACCGTTATACGCTCGACAACCTGTCGGACGGACAGCATGTGATTTATTTCTGCGCCAAAGACCATTCCGGAAATAAAACTTATGCCGTTTCCGAAGGCTTTGTCCTCGATCAGAATTTCCCGGAGGTAATCATCGACGCTCCCATTGTCCGGAACTTGAGCGGAGAAGAAGAAATTACTCTCTGCGGTGCAAAAGAGGTTGTTTTTGAGGTTTTGGACGACAATCTCTCGCAGGTGACCGTGACCGACCCGTCGGCACTGACGGTCAACGAAAGCGGCATCTACACCCTGAAAAACAACGGCACCACCCAGGTGCTGACCGCGACGGACGCCACAGGAAACACCACCCGCATCACCTTCCGTTTCTATGAAAAGCACGACTTTGACCCGACGACCGATCAATGCACCCACTGCGGCGAAAAAGCGCTCGCAAAGATCACGAGCGACGCGCCGACTTTGTGGTACACCGATGCCGCTTCGCTGGCTCGGGACGTGAGCAACACTACATACGCGGGCGCAACGCTGACTTTGGTGCAGGACGTTTCTTCCTCCACCTTTGTCTTCAGCGGAGCGCTGACCGTTGATCTGAACGGAAAGAAGCTCACCGCGGACGTGATTTCCATTGAGGGCGGCGCGGACGTGACCATCCTGTCCTCCGACGGCGAAGGAACGCTTGCGGCAAACGTCACGCTCAACAACGACGGCGATTTTCTCACCATGGGCGAAGGACTCGGCAACGTGACCGGTGTCACCGTATATGCGGGACACCTCACGGTGAAATCCGGAAGATACGGCGCACTGATAAACATAAAAGACTCCGACGAAGACACGCGAATCCATCTCTGCGGCGGAAGCTATGCCATCCTTTCCGCTTGCGGCAGTGCCCGTGCGCTTCTCGGTAAAGGCTTCCGTTTTGACGGAATTTCCTACGCGGATGCCGCCGATTCGACAATGCACAACGTCACCGTCGTTTCCTGCGACCACGCGGACATGGGCGAAAGCCATGTCTGCAACGGCTGCGGCTATACCGCAGTTGCCGGTGTGACAACAGCCGATACGACCAGAGTGTTTGACACCATCGACGAAGCGATTCTTTACGCCGAAGAAAACGACGGATGCACCATCCGCCTGTACAGAGACGCCATGATCGGCAGCAGCAGTGCGCTGCTTGACGGGGACTACGCCTGTCTGACCAAAGGCAATTATACCATCAATCTTGCGGGGAAAACGCTGTTCCTGGACGGTGAGACTTCCTTCTTCGGCGGTATTCGCGTGGAGGGAAATTGCCGGCTGACCATTGCCGATCCTGCCGGCGGCGGCAAAATCAAGAGCCGACTCGGCACGGAAGTGCTGACGGTTGCTTCGGGCGGAACGCTGATCATCACAGACGGCGATTTCACCGAGCTGTGTATGCTTGAAGTGAGCGATCAGGGCAAGCTCACACTTTCCGGCGGAAGGTTCAGCCGTATTCGCAGCATCAAGTACTATTTCGGCGATGCACAGGCGCTGATGAGTTTCCTTGATGACGGATATGCCTTTATGATGGGCAGCCGTTATGCAAACGACGGGGATGTCAAAATCAATCAAAACCCGAACTGCCAGTGGATTGCCGATGTCACCGTCGTGCCGGTTCCGCTGACCGTCGGAGTCGAGCCGACCGACATCACCTTCTACAAAACCACGCCCGACGGCGAGCGACCGACCCTTCAGGCAATGATATTCTACGCCGGACCTATAGGCGGCGGTGAACTCACCTTTACGCTTGAAAAAGCCGACGGTACCGCCGTGGAAACGAAGAACGTCACCCCCTCCAGCAGACAGAACGTGGCATTCTCCGTAAGCGACGCGGGCGAATATCGGATCAAAATCGAATTCAACGGATATGTGTGCTATACAAAGACCGTGACCGTCACGGTGTCCGAATGCACGCATCCGGGCATCACCGGAGAAAACAAATGCACGCAGTGCCACTGCGACATCGCGGCAACCGTCACAAACGGGACGGTCACGACCGGGTACGCCGACATTGCGGACGCTTTGGCGGCGGCACAGACCCAAAACGGCTGCACGCTGAAGCTCCTTGCCGACGTTGACAAGACGCTGCTTGTCAGAAGCGGCAACTTCACCATAGACGCGGCGGGACGCACGTTCGGCGGCAATTTCAACGTGCAAAAGGGCGTTGTCCTGACCGTGGAAGCCGCGGGCACTGTTTTCAGCGGCAAGATCGTGTGTGCCAAGGGCGCACAGCTCACCGTCAACGGCGGCACCGTCAAGGGCGCGGTCAACGCCGTCGGCACGGCAAACTTCACCGACACGACCTTTGAAAACACCGTCTCGGGACACAGCGAAATGACCCTTACGAAATGTGTTCTCAAGGGAAATCTTTCGGCTTCCGGCATTGTAAGAGCCGAAACCTGCACCCTTTCTGCCGATGCCACCGCACTGAAAGACGGCGAACTGCACCTGTCCGGCGGAAGCTATTGCAGCATCACGGCAAATACAGACAGCAAGCTGTTCATTTACAGCGGCTCGTTTACCGGCACCGTCAAAGCCGTGGCGGGCAGCAATGTCACGGTATACAACGGCGGTATCTATGACCTGCTCGCGGAATCGGGCAGCAAACTGACGATTGAAAACGGTCTTTTTACGACCGTGCTCATTCAAGCAAACACAGACGCCACCCTGACGGGCGGTTATTTCAATAATATTACCGTGGTCGGAAAACAGCTGATGGACTGCCTCGGCGAAGGCTGCGCCTTTGCGGAGGATTCCACGGGAACCGTCATTGACGGCCGTGTGGGCATCGCGGGAGGCGTTCATATCATCACCGATCACACGCACGAGTGTGTATGGAAGACCTCTACGCACGAAAAACTCTGCGGCTGCGGCTTTGTGGAAGAAACCGACCTTGATGCGCCGACCTTCAGCGGCATCGCAGACGGCGACATTTACGGCGACACGACGTTCACCGTGAGCGACGACAACGACTTCACCGTCACCCTTGACGGCAAGCCGTTTGAGCCGACACTCGGAAAATACCGACTGATTGCCGACAACCAACCGCACACCCTGGTCGCCACGGACATCGCGGGCAACGTCCGCACCCTGACCGTCACGGCATGGAAGCTCTACCGCGTCACCCTGCCGAGCGGCACGGGCTACACCGTGATCGGCGAGGCAACGGCGGGACACGGCACCGATTATACCTTTGAAGTGAAGATTTCGGAAGGATATTCCAAGACCGAAAATTACAAGGTGCTGGTCAACGGCATCCTCAAAACCTCCGACAACGGCTGCTATACTGTCCGCGCGGACGGCGACCTCACCGTTGAGGTGCTGGGTGTGGCGGACATCACCGCTCCCGACGCGGAGATCGAAATCAACGAAAACCGCTTCAACTCCTTTATGAACAGCGTCACCTTCGGTCTGTTCTTCAAGAAAACGCTGAACGTCACCGTGACCGCCTCCGACAAAGGAAGCGGCTTGCAGACGGCGGAATACCTGCTGTCCGAAACTGCGTTTGCGGATGCGGATTCCGTGATCGGCAGCTGGACGACTCTCACCGTGAAGGACGGCAAGGCGAGCTTCACGATCGAACCCGACAAAAAAGCGTTTGTCTATGTCCGTGTGACCGACCGAAGCGGCAATATGCGGATTATCAACAGTGACGGTGTGGTGGTTTACACCGACAGCGGAAAAATCACGGAATCCGTGACCGTCACGCTCGGAAACAGCGCCGAATTTGAAGTGGCAGCAGGTTACAACACCGTGCGCGGACTGTTCATCGGCACCACGCCCGTGCTGCCCGCACAGTACACCGTTTCCGGACAGAAAATTCAGCTGAGCGCCGCGCTGATCGACAGCCTCGGCGCAGGAGACTTCACCGTTCGGGTACTCTTCAATCCTCTGGGCGAGGAATACGTCGAGCGCACCGGCAACGAAGCCCCGGCGGAGGTCACCGTCAAACTGGTGATTGAAAAGAAAACCGCCGCCATCGACGCCGAAGGCGTGACCGTTTCCTATAACGGCAGCCCGCTCGGCAGCCTCACCTATACCACGGATTCCGACGGAGCGGTAACGGCGGAATACAAGCCGACCGGCGCGGACGACAGCGCGTATACGACCGAAGCGCCGAAAAACGCCGGAAGCTACACCGTCCGCTTCACGACCGCCGAAACGGCGATCTACTACGCCGCCTCCACCACGGTAACGTGCGAGATTCTGCCCAAGGAAGTGCACATTGTCGGCACGAAGGTGCAAAGCACCAGAACCTACGACGGAACGACCGACGCAGTTATCACGAACGTCGGCACGCTGTCCGAGAACTTCGACGGCAAGAACCTCACGATCGTGGAAGGCACGGCAGCCTATGCCGATAAGAACGTCGGAACGGGCAAGACCGTCTCCTTCTCGGGCTTTGCATTGGAAGGCAGCGCGGCAGGAAACTACACGCTGGTTGCCCAGCCGGCCGAGGTCAAGGCGGACATCACGCCGAGAGAAATTACCATCAACGGCGTCACCGTGGAAGCTACGAGGGCTTACGACGGCACTGCCGACGCAGTTATCACGAACATCGGCACGCTGTCCGAGAACTTCGACGGCGAAAACCTCACCATCGTGAAAGGCACGGCGTTCTACAACAGCAAGCACATCGGCATCAATAAGACCGTGTCCTTTGCGGACTTTGCCCTGGAAGGCAGTGCGGCAGGAAACTATGCGCTGACCAATCAGCCGACCGCGGTCAAAGCCGACATCACGCCGAGAGGAATCACGATCAACGGCGTCACCGTGGAAGCAGCAAAGACCTACGACGGTACTTCCGATGCGGTCATCACGAACATCGGCACGCCGTCCGAAAACTTCGACGGCGAGAACCTCACGATTGGGAAAGGTACGGCGACCTACGCCGACAAGAACGTCGGCATCGACAAGACCGTCTACCTCTCAGGCTTTGCACTCACGGGCAGCGCAGCAGGAAACTATATGCTGATCGACCAGCCGACCGCGGTTAAAGCGGACATCACACCGAGAGAGATTACTATCAACGGCACCGCCGCGGAAGCCACGAAGATCTACGACGGCACGACCGACGCGGTCATCACGAACATCGGCACGCTGTCCGAAAACTTCGACGGCGAAAATCTCACAATCGTGGAAGGCACGGCAGCCTACGCCGACAAGAACGTCGGCACGGGTAAGACCGTCTCCTTCACAGGCTTTGCACTGGAAGGCAGCGCGGCAGGAAACTATACGCTGATCGCTCAACCCGCCGCTGTCAAGGCGGACATCACGCCGAAGGAACTGACCGTCGGCAATCTGAAGATCAAGACCAAATCCTTCGACGGCACCAACCGCGCCGAGTTTGACGGCACACCGACACTGGAGGGCGTTCTGGACGGCGACACGGTAAGCCTCATCCCCGGCACGCCGACCTTCGACCGCGTGGAGATCGGCAGCAATCTCCCGATTTCCTTCACCGAATTCGTGCTGTTCGGCGACCCCGTAACCGTCGGCAACTACACCCTCCGTCAGCCGAGCGGCATCACGGCAAGCATCACCGAATACGTTCCCGACGGAAGCGAATACACCGCCGACTCCGCCGACTGGATCTGCACGGACTTTACGGTTACCGCGAACGGCGACTGGCTCGTCGGACTCACCGCCGATCCCAACGGCGAATGGCTGCGTCAGCTGACCCGTTCGGAAGAAACCTCCAACGGCAAACTGACCTTCTATCTGAAGAATTCCGCAAACGGCGCAATCTCCACGGCAGTCACCGTGAAGTATAAGATCGACAAAACCGCTCCGACCGCGGAAGTCACGCTCAATGAGCGCTCGCAGTTCCAGACCGTGCTCAACCGCATTTCCTTCGGTCTGTTCTACAACGAAGAAGTCCGCGTCAAGCTGACGGCAAAAGACGAAGCCTCCGGCATACGCTCGATCGGCTATTACAAGTCCGACCGCGTGCTGACCGAAGCGGACGTCCGCGCCATCACCGACTGGACCGAAAAAGACAGCCTGAACATTGCGGCAAAGGACAAAGACCGTTTCATCGTCTATGTCCGCGTGGAGGACAACGCCGGAAACGTCACCTACATCGGCTCGGACGGCGCGATCTTCGATACCGCGGCACCCGAAATTTCCGGTGTGGAAAACAAAAACACCTATTATGTGACCCGCCGCGTGCAGGTGACCGATGACAATCTCCAAACCGTCACCGTCAACGACACCGAAGTCGGCAGCAGTTTCTTGCTGGCAGGCGACCTTGACATCACCTACACCGTCAAGGCGACCGACAAAGCCGGCAATGAGACCGAATACGCGGTCATCATGAAGCCGATTGCTTCTCTCTCGCAAGCCATCGCGGCAATCACCGAAGAAAACGTCAAAGCCGACGACGCACAAGCGATTCTCGACACCGAAGCAAAGCTTCTCGCCGTGAAAGACGCGTTTGACAAAAACGAATCCACGACCGAGGAATGGCAGCGTCTGCTGTCAGCGTTGGAAAACTGCAAAAACCTGTCCGCACGCATTGAGCGCACGGCAAAAGAGATGGCAAGACTGACCGAGGCGGTCGGCACATACCGCACCGAAACCGTCAAGAGTACCGACAAAGCGGCGCTCGAAACGCTCAAAGCCGACATTGACGCCCTGCTCGACGGCGACAACCTCACGGCGGCACAGCGTCAGACAGCCGAAAACCTGAAGGCAGCCGTACAGGCGCTGCTCGATCGGATTTCCGCCGCTCAAGATGCCGCACAAAAAGCGGAGATCATCGCAGTTAAGGATATCACCGCGGACAACGTCCGCCGCGAGGACAAAGACGCGCTCCTGCTTGCCAAAGACGCGCTGGAAAAGGCGTTGGAGGACTTCGACGGCAACTACACCGACGACGAGCGTCAGACGCTTGAAACCCGTCTTGACAACGTGAAGAAAGCCCTTGCCGCGATCGAAAACGTGGAAATCGTCTTGGCGGAAATTGACAAACTGCCCGATGTGCGCAGCGTGAGACTCTCCGACAAGGACACCGTGCTCCGCGTGAAGAAGGACATCGATTCGCTGACCGACCACGAAAAAGAGATGCTCGGCAAAGACGCAATCAAGAAGGTCAACGCGCTGATCGAACAGCTCGAAAAGCTGTACCTGACGTTCGACGATCCGAGAATCATCGAAGGCGAAAATCAGGAATGGGTCATCGATTCGGACAAAAACGCGCGCTTTGTCAGCAATGCGGATTTTGACGAGTTCATGGAAGTCCTTGTGGACGACCGCACGCTTGATCCCAAGCACTACATCGTCAGCGAAGGCAGTACGGTCGTAGAGCTGAAGGTGTCGTACCTCAAAACGCTCGCCCTCGGCGAGCATACGCTCAGCATTATTTCCCGCAGCGGACGCGCCGACACCGTGTTCACGATCGTGAAGGAACCCGGCAAAAAGCCTCCGCAAACCGGAGACAGCAGCAATCCCGCCCTCTGGCTCGCGCTGATGATTATCAGCGGCGGCGCATTGGCAGGCGCGGCGATCTCCAAAAAGCGCAGACGTTCGGCGAAGTAACCGAACCGCACACGGTACGATTCCGCCCTCCGGCTTGCGCTGACCGTCATCCGCGGCGGCGCATTGGCAGGCGCGGCGATCTCCGAAAAGCGCAGACGTTCGGCGAAGTAACCGA
>DLVP01000112.1:0-5944 GCA_003445125.1 Oscillospiraceae bacterium
CGAAGTACTGACGGCGCTCGGAGTGACCGATGACGACATATTCCACGCCCATTTCCGCCAGCATATCGGCAGAAATCTCTCCGGTGAACGCGCCGCTCTTTGCCCAATGGCAGTTCTCGGCGCCTACATGAATGTTGGAGTCCTCGGTGGCAGCCAGTGCGGTTTCCAGATTGGTGTACGGCACACAGATGACCACGTCGCAGGAAGCGTCCTTGACAAGGGGCTTCAACTCCTCGATCAGAGCTTTCGCCTCGGGACGGGTCTTGTTCATTTTCCAGTTGCCGGCAATGACGGCTTTTCTCAAAGTTTTGTTCATAATCATCAAACATCCTTTCGGTTTGTAGGGTCAAAATTATTTTCTGCCGTTACCGGCGGGGTCATTCCCTCGCCCGCAGGCTGTGTCATGCCCATCGGCGGCACACCGCCGGCAAAGGTACGCGGATCGGGCGGCAACAGCGGACGGTTGCGCAGAATGAAGAGGAAAATCGGAGTCATGAAGCTGAAAAGAATCGACAGCACCTCGTAGAGGGTGGCGTTCATCTGGTCGTAGCCGTAATAAATACGGTACAGCGCGATGAACAGGAACACCTCCAGCACGATCGACAACACCGACACCAGCGATCCGCAGGCAAACAGCAGAAAGACCAGCAGCATCACGTCGCCGGGAAGCACATCCTGCGTGAAGTAGAAGTCGCCGCCGTTGAGAAACAGGCAGGCGGATACAATGCCGACCACGAGCGACAGCACCGTCACGGCAATGGTCAGTCCGAGCAGGATACCGCTGTATTTTGTGCGCTTGTTGCGGCGGCAGAAATTCACATCATCGGCAATTTTTCCGAGTATGTAGGTATTGAAAATCGGAACCCATGCCAGCCCGTAAAGCGGAATGCCGCGCTTTTTGGCAAGGCGGTACAGTCCGATGGCTTCAAAGACATACAGCACCGTGCCGATTGCCGCGGCAAAGAAAAAGACGGCGGCAAACACCACGGCAAAGCTGTTGTAAAGGGTAGCGCCGGAAAAATAAGGATCATAACCGAAATTCGGGTCCATAAAAGTCCCTCCCGTTTGAGTGAAGCGAGGCGTCGGGAATCCCAACGCCTCACAGCAGATTTATTTGTTGTTGAGGCAGGCAATGCCCGGAAGCTCTTTGCCTTCCAAGAATTCAAGAGAAGCGCCGCCGCCGGTGGAGATGTGGGTCATCTTGTCGGCATAGCCCAGTTTCTCGACCGCCGCCACGGAGTCACCGCCGCCGATGATCGAAATCGCACCGGATTCCGCCACTGCCTTGGCAATGGCACGGGTGCCGCTGGCGAAGTTCTCCCATTCGGAAACGCCCATCGGTCCGTTCCAGATCACCGTGCCTGCGCCCTTAATGGCATCGGCAAACAGCTTTTCGGTCTTCGGTCCGATGTCCAGACCCATGTAATTGTCGGGGATGTTGTCGGAATCGACGATCTTGAAGTTGCAGTTCTCGTCGTAAGCGTCGCCCGCGCGATTGTCCACCGGAAGCAAGAATTTGACGCCTTTTTCCTTGGCTTTCGCCATGATCTCTTTTGCTAGATCCAATTTATCAAGCTCGCAAATGGAGGTACCGATCGAATAGCCCAGAGCTTTGGTGAAGGTATATGCCATGCCGCCGCCGATGATCAGGGTGTCCACCTTTTCCAGCAGGTTATTGATGACGCCGATCTTGTCGGAAACCTTGGCGCCGCCGAGGATCGCCACAAACGGACGGACGGGGTTTTCGAGGGCTTTGCCCATGACTTCGATTTCCTTCTGGATCAGATAGCCGCAGACGGCGGGCAGATAAGCCGCAATGCCGGCAGTGGAAGCGTGTGCACGGTGAGCGGTGCCGAACGCGTCGTTGACGTAGATATCCGCATAGGAAGCCAGCTCCTTGGCAAATTCGGGATCGTTCTTCGTCTCGCGGGCATCAAAGCGGATGTTCTCCAGAAGCACGGCTTCGCCGGGCTTGAGGGCGGCAACCTTCGCTTTCGCGTCCGGTCCGATGATGTCCTCGGCAAAGGTCACTTTGCCGCCGAGATATTCGTTGAGCTTGTCAGCCACGGGCTTAAGCGTAAATTTCTTCTTATCCTCCACTGCCGCTTTTTTCAGAATCTCGGCAGTTGCGGCGGCGCGTTCGCTCTCGGGCAGCTCTTCGATCTTTGCCTTTTCCTTTTTGTTCAGACCGAAGCCCTCGGTGAGGATGGCGTGCGGTTTGCCCATATGAGAGGCCAGGATCACTTTTGCGCCGTGATCGAGCAGGTAACGGATGGTCGGCAGAGCGCCGACGATTCTCTTTTCACTGGTAATCACACCGTCTTTGATCGGGACGTTGAAGTCGCAGCGGACAAAAACTCTCTTGCCGCTTACGTCAATGTCTTCCACGGTTTTTTTGTTAAGCATACGGAATCTTCCTTTCTATGATGACAATTTTTAAAACAAATTCCAAGAATGTTCTTCCGAACATTCAAAAACATTGTACAATATTTTCCGCTTTTTTTCAAGAGCTTTTTTCTATTATCCTTGCGATTTCGGGGCAAAATATGCGCAGAAATTCAAAAAACGGAGGGAACGTATGCTCAGAACGGACCTGGCAGTGGAATCGGCGGCGGATTTAAAGGACGAAAAAGGGGTAAAACGGGAGGAGGAAACACGGTCGGGGATGAACATCTGCCGCATGGATGTCATCAGCGAACGCGCGGCGAAGGAGCTGGGAAAACCGCGCGGACGGTACGTCACCCTGTCGCGGCGGCGGTTGTTTGAAAATTCGCAGGATTTTTCCGAAAAAGCGCGGCAGATCTCCGAGGAACTGCGGGCGTTTCTGCCCGAACACGGCACGGTGCTGGTGGCGGGGCTGGGCAATCGCGACATCACGCCCGATGCGCTCGGTCCGCTCGTCGCGGACGGCGTGCTTTCGACGCGGCATTTCAAGGGCGAAGCGGCAAGCAGCTACGGGCTGGATTCTCTGCGCGGCGTGGCGGTCATCGCGCCCGGCGTCCTCGGACAGACGGGCATGGAAACGGCGGAGCTGCTGAGCGCGCTGTGCGAAAGAATCCGTCCCGAAACTGTGATCGCCGTGGACGCGCTGGCGGCGCGCGACCTGTCGCGCCTGACCACAACGGTGCAGATCAGCGGCACGGGCATCTGCCCCGGCGCGGGCGTGCAGAACCGAAGGACCGCCGTGAATCGGGAGGTGTTGGGCGTACCGGTCATTGCGCTGGGCGTGCCGACCGTGGTGGACGCGGTGACTATGGCACAAAATGTGTTTTCTCTGAGCGAATCGGAAATCGCCCGCGCCGACCGCGAGGCTTACACCATGATGGTCACCACCCGCGACATTGACACCGTGATCCGCCGTGCGGCTTCCCTGCTGTCGCTTTCGGTCAATCTGGCGCTTCAGCCCGAGCTGTCGGAAGCGGACATTTTGTTTCTGAATTCTTAATTTTTGTGAAGAAATGCAGCAGATTCTTGCAAAACGCACACAATAATGGTATACTGAACTGGTAAGTTTTGCAAACGGAGGCGACGGGATGGCTCACACTAAAGCCAAAAAGCATACGGTGCTTCACGCAGTCGGCAGAGCGTTTCTGACGGTTTTCCTCATCCTTGTGATCACGGGATGTATCGTCGGAACAGTTTTTGCGATTTATATTTTACAATATGTAAATATCGATCCAGGCGTGGACATCCGAAATATAAAACTGAATTACACTTCCATCATCTGGGCGACGGACGCAAACGGCGAGAATTACGAGCTGAAACGTCTGCACAGTGAGGAGAACCGCATCTGGGTGGACATCGACCAGATGCCCGATTATCTGCAAAAGGCGGCGATCGCGGCGGAGGACAAACGCTTTGAGTATCATCACGGTGTGGACTGGAAACGCACGATCTATTCGGCAATCAACGAAGTGCTGCACCTGAGCAAACGCCAGGGCGGATCGACCATCACCCAGCAGCTGATCAAAAACATCACCAAAAACGACGAAGTGCGCGTGGAAAGAAAAATCAAGGAAATTTTCTCGGCACTGAATCTTGAAAAAGAGTATACCAAATCGGAGATCCTGGAAGCGTACCTGAATACCATCCACCTCGGAAACAACACCAACGGTGTGCAGGCGGCGGCAAACCTCTACTTCGGCAAGGACGTCAGCGAGCTGACCCTGGCGGAATCGGCGTCGATCATCGCGATCACGCAGTATCCCGTGTACTACAATCCCTTCTCCTACCCCGAAAACAACAAGAAACGCCAGCTTTATATCCTGGATGAAATGGTAAAAGCAGGCTTCATTTCACAGGAGGAGCGCGACGCAGCGGCGGCTGAGGAATTGCATTTCCAAAAACAGCAGTACAACGAAACCATCACTGCCACCAACAGTTGGTATGTCGATGCCGTGATTGAGGAGGTCAAGGATGATCTGTGCGCGCAGTACGGCTACAACAGCCGTTCCGCCATGCAAAAGATCCTCAGCGGCGGCTTGCAGATCTACACGACCTATGACAAAAACGTGCAGGAATCGCTTGAAAAGATTTTTGAAAACGATGACGAATACATTCCGAAGGTGTACAACAAGGAGCAGCCGCAGGCGGCAATGGCGGTGCTCGGCTATGACGGCAGTATTCTCGGTCTGGTCGGCGGACGCGGCACAAAGGACGGCTCCCGTTCCTACAACCGCGCGACGATGAGCTTCCGCTCCCCCGGATCGACGATCAAGCCGATTGGACTGTATGCGCTGGCAATCGATCAGAACCTCGTGAACTGGTCCACCTATTTTGAAGATGCACCGTTCCTCGATCTGGACGACGACGGCGTGCCGGAGTGGCCGGTCAACTACTATTCCGGTCAGCGCTACGGTTCGCACATGACCGTTCAGAAGGCGATTGAGGTTTCCTGCAACACCGTCGCGGCAAAAACCTGCCAAATGGTGGGCTACAATAATGTGTTCGACTTTTTGACCCAGAAGCTGCATTTTTCGCAGATTCAGGAAAACATCGTCATCAACGGCAAGGTGTTCACCGATAACGCCATTGCCCCGATGAGCACCGGATCGCTGACCAAGGGTGTTTCGGTCGTCGAAATGGCGGCAGCATATGCGATGTTCGGCAACGGCGGCATCTACTGCACCCCGCACACCTACACCGTGGTCTATGATGCCTCTGGCGACACGCTTTTGAGTGATAAATCCAATCCTCAGCGTGTGCTGTCGCAGGATACGGCGTCGCTGATGAACAAACTGCTGCAAACGGTCGTGACGGGTACGAACGGCTCCGGTAAACCTGCGCGCTTCACGCGGGAAATCGAGCTGGCGGGAAAGACCGGTACGACATCAAGCAACAAGGATTTATGGTATGTGGGCTTCACGCCGGAATATACGGCGGCAGTATGGATCGGCTTTGACGAACAGAAGGTCATTCATTACGGCTCGCCTTATCCGCCTCCGACCCTGTGGGGAACGGTGATGAAAGAAATTTATTCGCACATCGACAACCCGAAAACCACTTTCTCTCTTTCCAAAAATCTCGTGGAGCTGGATTATTGCACTGAAACAGGACTGATCGCTTCGAGCAGCTGTCCTTCGACGGCAAAAGGCTGGTACCTCACCTCGCGGATCCCCGAAACCTGTGACCACGGCTTCTCTTGGTGGGGCGGCGGCGGATCCGGAAACTTCAATTGGGACGACCCGATTTATTGGGGCGGCTCTGCCGGAGACAGCAGCATTTCCTTCCCGATCGATTAAACAATCGATCGCGCCGCACTTGCTTGCGGCTTCGTGTCGGACAAACAAGGTTGTTTCCGCGTGACGGGAACAGCAAAGTGAACGTATGACAGTCCCCTGCGCCCTGTGGCGCAGGGGACTGTATTTTTTGTTTCAAAAGATTGAAAAAGCCGCCGAAGGTGCAAAACAGAAAATTTCTGCTGCCTTTCAGTCCCGCGGGCTCC
>DLVP01000112.1:6011-6910 GCA_003445125.1 Oscillospiraceae bacterium
ACGGTTGACGCGCTGCGGTGCCACAAAAGACAAAAGTGCAAATTTTTTGTTTTGAGCCTTGGATTTTTCCTTTTCATAGCGGGTTTTCCTCAAACCGCAACACCCCTCAGTCGCCTGCGGCGACAGCTCCCCTCTTTGAAAGAGGGCAGCCTATTGGTGTCCGACTGCGGTGCGAAAAAGTGACTGCGGCAAAAATCTCTTGTTTTAAGAGTGCAACCTTTCGGTGTTGAAGCCTTGATTTTCGTTTTGAAGGTTCGGATTCTGCGTTTGCTTTTTCTGTGGCACAAAGAAAAAACACGCACAAACACAGGCTCCCTCCGGGAGGGAGCTGTCGCGGAGCGACTGAGGGAGAGCACGCGGCTTATTTTTTTCTGTTGTTTTCGGTTTTGGAGGAAAATGCGCGACTTTCAAATTTCTCGAACTTTAAGCTACCACAGAAAATCTAAAACAAAAAATTCGATTCAATTCCAAAGGCACAAAACCTCGACTGTCTGCTGCCTTTCAGTCCCGCGGACTCCTTCCGTCACGCTTGCGCGTGACACCTTCCTCCCGGAGGAAGGCAACGGTTGACGCGCTGCGGTGCCGCAGAAGGAAAATGTGCGGATTTTTTTTGGGGGGCTGAGCCTTGCATTTTTCTTCTCCTTTCGGCTTCCTTCCGAATCCAACACCCCTCAGTCGCCTACGGCGACAGCTGCCCTCTTTGAAAGAGGGCAGCCTACTGTTGACCAGCTGCGGTGCAAATGAGAAACTGTGACTTTAAAACACCGAAAAAGCTGCGAAAAGCAAGACAAATCACAAAAGCGCAAATCGGCGCTCGACTTTTTAAGTCGGGCGCCGATGGGCATTTTCATGCGATTTTTATTTGATTTCCTCGATCGTCAGATCGTCGATGATGATTG
>DLVP01000023.1 GCA_003445125.1 Oscillospiraceae bacterium
GGATTCCGGCTTTTCTGCCACTTGTATGCAGAAAAAAAGTGTGATAAACTTTGAAGCAAAGGAGATGCGGACGTGAACTGGGAAGAGCTGAAGGACGTGAAGCTGCCCATTGTCCTCTACGGCATGGGCGACGGCGCCGAAAAAATCATGCGCGCCATGGAGAAGGTCGGCAAAAAGCCCGACGCCGTGTTCGCCAGCGACGGGTTTGTGCGGCACAACGAATTTGCCGGGTTCACCGTCCAAACCCTTGATGAAGTGGAAAAAGAATTCGGAGATGTGCTGGTGCTGCTCAGCTTTGCCAGCGAACGCCCGGAGGTTTTATCGCTGATTGAACGGGTGGCTTCCCGACATGAGCTGTTGGCGCCCGACGTGCCGGTGGTCGGAGACGGGCTGTTCGATCTCGACTTTTTGTATAAACACGAAGAAGAAATACAAATTGTATATGATCAATTGGCAGATGACCGTTCGCGAGACACCTTTGCCGCGTGCATCAACTACAAAATCAGCGGAAAAATTTCCTATCTGCTTTCCTGTCAGACCGAAAAGTCGCACGTATGGGACGAACTCATCTGTCCGGGCTGGGACGAAACCTTTGTCGATCTCGGTGCGTACAACGGCGACACCATCCGCGAATTTCTCTCCCACACCGACGGGCAGTATCAGGCGCTTGCCGCGTTTGAACCGGACGTGAAAAATTTCCGCAAGCTCGAACGCACCTGCGGTATTCTGCCGCGCACCTATCTTTTCAATGTCGGCGCCTACTCCCATGCCGACACCCTCACCTTTGCCGCCAGGGGCGGGCGGCACTCCACCCTTTCCGATCACGGGAAAACCGTGGAGGTCAACAGTGTGGACGCGCTGTGCGCCGATATTTCCCCCACCATCATCAAGCTGGATGTCGAAGGGGCGGAATTTGAAGCGTTATCCGGCTGCCGCCGAACCATTGCGCGGCTGCACCCGCGGCTGATGGTTTCCGCCTATCACCGCAATGAGGATCTTTTCGCACTGCCGCTTCTGATTCGGGAGCTGGATCCTTCCTACCGTTTATATCTGCGGCATCTGCCGTATCTTCCCTGCTGGGAAACCAATTACTATGCGATTTGACAAGGAGACTGTGATGAAAAAACTGATCTTACTGCCGCTGTGCGCTCTTTTCCTGTGTTTTTCCGGATGCGGGGAAAAGCAGCACGGCGACGCGCTGGACACCTATCTTGCCGTGATTGACTCGCTCAAAAGCGGGCGGGTAACCATGACGACCTCCGCCGCCGACAACACCGCCGTCATTTTCTTCCGTCCGTCGCAAAACGGCGAAACATCCGAAATCTACACCGAAATCGGCGACTATGTTACCTATTTTGACGGCGAGAGTTACTATGCCGGGCTGAAGGGCGAGCCGCTTGTGTCCACCGAACAGGAAATGGAGCCGTCGGTCATGCTCCGCTATCTGATCGGCGGTCCCGCCTATGCGACCGATGCCGATTCCTACAAGCCCGAAGAATCCGGAATCTACCGCACGGCGGGCGGTTACCGTCTGGTGATCGTTACCCGCGGCGAAGGAGAAAGCGACGCGCTCGGCACGACCCTGACCGCCACGCTTTCCGCCGAAATGATGCCGCAGAAGGTTGAAATCGTTGACCGCATCGACAACGGCAAGCTCGGAACCGCGACCCAAACGGTAACGCTGGTTTTTGACAAAATCGGCGAAGATATTCTCTTTGAAATTCCCGAAAAGGCTTGATTATTCGACGGTTTTTGGTTATCATAGAACTAAGACATTGATTTTGAGGAGACTTCCTTTGAAACTTTTATTTGTTTGCACCGACAACACCTGCCGCAGTCCCATGGCTCAGGCAATTTTCGACCGTCTGAGCGAGCAGCGGCACCTGGACGTCACCTGCGACAGCGCCGGACTCGCCGCATGTGAAAACGAATGTGCCAATCCGCGCTGTGTGGACGTCATGAACGAGATCGGGCTGGACATTTCCGGTCACCGCTCCAAAAACATCACCCCGAAGCTGCTGCTGGAAAGCGACTACATCGTGGTGATGACCGACGAACAGAAAGAGCGTCTCTGCGCGTTCGACCCTTCCCTCTGCGGGAAAATCCGCGTGCTGGATGTGGACGATCCCAACGGCAGACCCATTGAAATCTACCGTATGTGCCGCAACCAGATCAAAGACCACATTTCACGGATTGCGGAGATCTGACATGAACATCGGTACCATGACAAAAGAACACCTCCCCGCGCTGCATCGGCTGGAAGTGCTGTGTTTTTCCGATCCGTGGTCGGAAAAGGCGCTGGAGGAGGAGCTTGATAACCCGCTCTCATGTTTTCTGGTGGCGGGGGACGGCATCGGGTATGTCGGATGTCAGTTCGTTTTGGACGAGGGTTTTATCACCAATCTCGCCGTATCGCCCGATTTCCGCCGACAAAAAATTGCCGTGCGTTTGCTTAACGCGCTGTGTGCGGAAGCGAAAAAACGCGGCGTGCGGCTGCTGCATCTGGAGGTGCGGGAGCACAACCTCCCCGCGCAGGCGCTGTATACCCGTTTCGGGTTTTCGGTTGACGGCGTGCGCAGGCGCTTTTACACCAATCCGACCGAGGATGCCGTACTGATGACCAAGCGGTTGGAAGAAGGAGATTTTCATGAAGATTTTAGCCATTGAGAGTTCCTGCGACGAAACTGCCGCCGCCGTGGTGGAAGACGGGCGGTGCGTGCTGTCCTCCGTCGTGGACTCCCAGATTGAGGAACACCGTCTCTACGGCGGGGTGGTTCCCGAAATTGCTTCCCGCAGGCACACCGAAAACATCTGCCGTGTGGTGCAGAAGGCGTTGGACGACGCGGGACTTGTCCCGTCACAGCTCGACGCGGTGGCGGTGACTTACGCGCCCGGACTCATCGGGGCGGTGTTGGTGGGGGTCAATTTTGCCAAAGCGTTTGCGTTTTCGCATCATTTGCCGCTGATTCCCGTACATCATCTGCGCGGTCACATTGCCGCCAACTACTTAACCTTTCCCGAGCTTCAGCCGCCGTTTCTCTGTCTGGTCGTTTCGGGCGGACACTCGCACATTGTGGGGGTTGACGGGTACACCGATTTTCACGTTTTTGCCCGCACGCGCGACGATGCCGCGGGGGAAGCGTATGACAAGGTCGGACGCACCATCGGATTCCCTTATCCCGCCGGCGTCGCCATGGACAAAGCGGCACAGCGCGGCGATCCTCACGCTTTCAAGCTGCCTGTTCCCCATGTGGAAGGAAGCGAATACGACTTCAGTTTTTCCGGACTGAAAACGGCGGTCATCAATCTTGTACATAACGCCGAACAGAAAGGCGAAGTCCTTTCTTCGGACGACATTGCCGCCTCTTTTCAAGCGACTATCTGCGACATTCTTTCCGATCATGCCGTACGCGCGGCGAAAGATCTCGGGTACAAAAAGCTTGCCGCCGCGGGCGGTGTGAGTGCCAACTCCGGATTGCGCGAAATGCTCGGAAAACGCTGTCAAGCCGCGGGAATCGAGCTTTTTCTCCCGAAGCTGTGCTGGTGCGGCGACAACGCCGCGATGATCGGCGCTCAGGCATACTATGAATATCTCGCCGGTCATCTGGCGGACGAATCTCTGAACGGAATTGCCACGTTAGGCATTGATGAGGTGATCTGATGGATTTTTATTATGACGATTTTGCCCGGCGCGAAACCGAAAAGCGCGCCCTCAAACGCACTGCCCTTGCTTCGGGACTTGCCATTTTCATTTTCTTTGCGTTATCGATTTTCGGCACACCGTTTTTGGAATATTTTGCCAATCTCTGCAAAAACGGACTTGTCAGTTTTGAAAGTCGTGAAATTGTCGATCAGCTTTTCGGAATGTTGGAATATCTTCTGCCGCTTCTGATTGCGTTTCTTTCCTTTTTCCCGCTGACAAAGATTCCCTTCCGTGTGGCGGTGCCTTTTCGGCATGTGTCGCCTCCGGTGTTCTTTTCCGGTGTCTTTGTCGGGCTGGGAACCTCGGTGGTCGGAATTCTGCTGGCGTCCTTCTTGCTGACGGGATTTCAGATGCTGGGGCTTTCCTACAATGTTCCCGAACAGAGTGTTCCGCAAAGTGCGGTCGGCATTCTGCTGTATCTAGTCAGCACTGCGGTTTTGCCCGCTTTCTTTGAAGAGATCGTCTTTCGCGGCATTCTCATGCAATCGCTCCGCCGTTTCGGAGACGCGTTTGCGATTGTGACCTCCGCTATTGTCTTTGTGGCGTTTCACGGAAACTTTGCGCAGCTGCCGAACCCGCTGTTGCTCGGCATGATGATTGGGCTGTTTGTGGTCAAGACCGGTTCCCTGTGGGTGGGCATTGCCATTCATTTTGCCAACAACTTTATCCTCACCGCCGTGGAGCTGCTTCTGCCGTCGGATATGCCCGATTTTGCGCATGAGCTGGTGCTTCTCAGCGTGCTTTTGCTCTATCTGGTGCTTGCACTTATCGGATTTCTCATTCTCCGCGCAAGAGACTTCCGTCTGTTCACCCTTTACCCCTCCGATTCTCCGCTGACGTCCGGTCAGAAGTGCGCCGCGTTTTTCCTCCAGCCTGTTTGTCTGGCGGCGCTTTGTCTGATGTTCCTGTTCAGCTTTGTATTTTTCCTATGATGACAGAAGATTCAATTTTCATGCGTGCCGCCCTTGACGAAGCCGAAAAAGCGCGCGCGCTCGGCGAAGTGCCGATCGGCGCCGTGATCGTGCGAAACGGCGAAATCGTCAGCGCCGCACACAATCTGCGCGAAACCGACAAAAACGCCGCCGCGCATGCCGAGCTGCTTGCCATTGAACGTGCCTGCGAAGCGCTTTCGACCTGGCGGCTGAGCGACTGCACTCTCTACGTCACCTTAGAGCCCTGTCCCATGTGTGCCGGCGCGATCATCAACGCCCGCATCAAGCGCGTGGTATTCGGTTCCTTTGACGAAAAGGCAGGTGCCTGCGGTTCGGTCTGCAACCTGTTTGCCATGCCGTTCAACCACCGACCGGCGCTGTCGGGAGGCGTGGAGGAAGAAAAATGCACCGAACTTTTACAAAATTTTTTCAAACAGTTGCGAAACAGGCGGTAAATGTGCTATAATACCGTTTGATAGGATTTTTAATTTTCATTACATAAAAGGTGGATGACCGATATGCAAAAATTCGACGTAATCATTGCGGGCTGCGGAGCTTCCGGCTTATATGCCGCGCTCAACCTCGACCCTTCGCTGAAGGTATTGCTTCTTGCAAAAAAAAGCCTGACGCTTAACAACAGTTATCTGGCACAGGGCGGTATCGCCGCTGTGACCGATTTGATTTACGACGATTTTCAGCTTCACTTTGACGACACGATGATTGCCGGTCAGCAGGCGAACAATCCGCAGGCGGTGGACATCCTCGTGCACGAAGCCAACAATCACATCCGCAACATTATTTCCATGGG
This sequence comes from Oscillospiraceae bacterium, assembly GCA_003445125.1. Taxonomy (GTDB): domain Bacteria; phylum Bacillota; class Clostridia; order Oscillospirales; family Ruminococcaceae; genus UBA11540. The sequence goes on from DLVP01000023.1 coordinate 5,444, forward strand.
TGTCCAGTTCAACAAAACACCCAGCGGCGAGAATTATCACCGCACCCTGGAGGGCGGTCACAGCCGTGCCAGAATTCTCCATCACGACGACGCCACCGGCAGAGAAATCACCAGTCATCTGCTCGAAAAGGTGTTACAGCTTGAAAACGTAACCGTGCTGGAAAACGCCATGCTCTGCGACGTGAAAAAAGAGGATACAACTTTCTACGCCGATGTACTGACCGCGGGTGAACACCACGAATATTACTGCGCAAACTTTCTCATCATGGCGACCGGCGGTATCGGACGCGTCTACGGCTACACCACCAACTCCGCCATTGCCACGGGCGACGGCATCGCTCTTGCCAACCGTATGGGCGCCGTGATCAAGGACATCAGTTATGTACAGTTCCACCCGACCGCTTTTGTTTCCCAGAACCACCGCGAGCGCTTCCTTATTTCTGAGGCGGTGCGCGGCGAGGGAGCTTATCTGCTCAACTGCCATCACGAGCGGTTCATGCACCACTATGACAAGCGTTTGGAGCTTGCGCCCCGCGATGTGGTTTCCCAGTCGATCATGAAAGAAGCCGCGCGCACCCAAAGCAACGATTTCTATCTCGACATTTCCCACAAGGATGCCGAATTTTTGAAAAAGCGTTTCCCGATGATCTACTCCAACCTTCTCAAGGAAGGCATTGACATGACCCGCGAGCCGATTCCGATTTTCCCCTGCCAGCACTATCTGATGGGCGGAATTGACGTGAATCTCAACTCCGAAAGCTCGATCGGCAACATGTATGCGGTCGGCGAATGCTCTCACACCGGCGTTCACGGCAAAAACCGCCTTGCCAGCAACTCTTTGATGGAAGCGCTGGTCTTTTCCGCGCGTGCCGCCAAGGAAATCAACCAAAAAGCCAAGGAGCTGCCCGCGCCCGACGACTCCATTCTGCCGTTCAAGCTCCCCACCGGCACCGAGCCGCTGATCAAGGGAATGCGCACCGAGCTTCGCGCCATCATGCAGAAATGCTGCTTTGTCGTTCCGGACAAGGAAGCGGCGGTCGAAGGCTACAAACGCGCATGCGAGATCCGCAACTTTATCCGCAACTCCGATTTCAAAGTGGACTTTGCCTACTGCGAAGCCCTGAACTTGGCGACCATCGCAACGCTGATTCTCAAGGAGGTCATTGAAAAGTGATTCTCAACCGTTTTTATGTGGACGAGCTGATCAAAACCGCGATCTGCGAGGACATTCACTATGTCGATGTGACCACGGATTACCTCATTGACGAAAACGCCGAGACGACCGCCAAATTTGTTTCCAAGGCGGACGGCGTGGTCTGCGGGCTGGAAATTGCCCTGCGGGTGTTCACGCTTCTGGACGACCGCATTACCTTTGAAGTCTTCAAAAAAGACGGCGATGAGGTAAAAAAAGGCGAGATCATCTGCAAAATGCGTGGCAACACCCGCGCTTTGCTCAAAGGCGAACGCACGGCGCTGAATTTGATTCAGCATATGTCCGGCATCGCCACGGCGACGCACCATTGCGTGAAGTTGGTCGAAGGCACCAATGCTTCGGTCGTGGACACACGCAAAACCCTGCCCGGGCTGCGCCCGCTGCAAAAATATGCCGTCACCTGCGGCGGCGGAAAGAATCACCGCTACAACCTCTCCGATGCCGCCATGCTCAAGGACAACCACATTGACGCTTACGGCGGAATCACCGCTGCGGTCGAAGCGCTGCGCAAAAAAACGGGGCATATGGTGAAGATTGAAGTTGAAACCCGCACGCTGGACGATCTGCGCGAGGCGCTTGCCGTCGGTGCGGACATCATCATGCTGGACAACATGGACTGCGCCACCATGACCGAAGCGGTCAGGATTAACGCAGGGCGCGCCAAGCTCGAAGCCTCCGGCAACATCACCGAGGACAACATCGCCGAAGTGGCAAAAACCGGCGTGGACATCATTTCCCTGGGTGCGCTTACACATTCCGTGAAGGCGTTTGACATTTCCATGCGCATTGATCTGTAAAAATTGTCCGAGTTAATAAAGACGCGCGCAAACCGCTGATGCGGTTTGCGCGCGTCTTGTTTTTTTGGGGGGGAAATAAAGCAAAAATCACGGAAAAATCTGCAAACGCGCAAAGCAAAAGCTCTCTGCCGTTCTTTAGTTTCGCAGGCTCCTTTCGTCACGCTCACGCGTGACACCTTCCTCCCGGAGGAAGGCACATGGTGACGCACTGCGGTGCCGTAAAAGGAAAGTGTGCAGATTTTTTTAGGGGTTGAAACCTTAAATTTTGCCCCTGCTTTCTTTGCGACACAAAGCCAAAATTTGCACAAACCCATGGCACCCTTGTGTAAAGGCAGCTGGCGCGGAGCGCCTGAGGGATTGACTTTTCCCTCTCTTTTCAGCTTCCTTCTGAATCCCAACACCCCTCAGGCGCCTACGGCGACAGCTCCCCTCTTGGAAAGAGGGCAGCCTACCGGTGTCCGACTACGGTGCAAAAAGAAAAACTGCGGCAAAAATCTCGCGTTTTAAAAGACCGGGAAAGTTACCGAAGCTGAAAAACTGCGGATTTCTGCCGTTTTTTAGTTTCGCGAGTTCCTTCCGTCACGCTCACGCGTGACACCTTCCGCCCGGAGGAAGGCACATGGTGACGCACTGCGCTGCCGCAAAAGGAAAGTGTGCAGATTTTTTAGGGGTTGAAACCTTAAATTTTGCCCTTGTTTTTTCTGCGGCGGGAAATTGTATTGTTTCATTTGCATCCACACCTATTTCACAATGCGTGGGACGCAAGGCTTTGCCTTGCGTCCCACGCGCTTTCTTTTTCTATTGTTCAAGCCACTGTTTCACCGACGCCAACTGGGTCTCTACCGATTTTACCGAAGTACCGCCCTCGCTTCCCCGTTTTTCCACGCAGGTTTTCAGAGAAATCGCCTCATACAGTGATTCATCAAACAGGGGGCTTTTGCTTTGATACACCGACAGCGGAAGTTCTTCCAGCACGGTATTCTGTTGAATACACTCCGCGACCAGCTCGCCTGACAGTTTATATGCCTGTCGGAAAGGCATTCCCTTTTTCGTCAGATAATCTGCCAGATCGGTGGCGTTAATAAACCCTTTTTGTGCCGCATGGAGCATGACTTCGGGGTGCGCTTTCATTCCCGCGATCATACCGTCAAACACCTTCAGGCACTTTTTCACGGTATCGCAGGCGTCAAACACGCTTTCCTTATCTTCCTGCATATCCTTATTATACGCCAGCGGCAAGCCCTTCAGCACCGTCAGCATTGCCATCAGATCCCCATACACGCGGCCTGTTTTTCCGCGAATCAGCTCTGCCATATCGGGATTCTTTTTCTGCGGCATAATCGACGAGCCGGTGGTGAACGCATCCGAAAGCTCCACAAACCGAAATTCCCAGCTGCACCACAGCACAATTTCTTCGCAAAAACGCGACAGGTGCATCATCAGCACCGACAATGCGCCGAGCAGTTCCACGCAGAAATCCCGATCAGACACACCGTCCAGGCTGTTTTGACAAACGCTGTCAAAGCCGAGCGCCTGCGCTTCCTGTTTCCGATCGGTCGGGTAGGTTGTGCCCGCCAGCGCGCAGCTGCCGATCGGCGACACGTTCATGCGTTTTTTCGTGTCCTGCAGTCGTCCGTAATCCCGAAGAAACATCTGAACATACGCCAGCAAGTGATGTCCGAAGGTAATCGGCTGGGCGCGCTGAAGGTGCGTATATCCCGGCATGACAGTCGCTTTATACTCCTCGGCTTTGTCACAAACTGTCTGCACCGATTTCTTCAGCAGACCGCTGATTTCTTCAATCTCTGCACGCAGATACAGCCGAAGGTCCAGTGCCACCTGATCGTTGCGGCTGCGGGCGGTGTGCAGTTTTTTGCCCACGTCGCCCAGCCGTTCGGTCAATACCTTTTCCACGAACATATGAATATCTTCACAGCCGAGATCGATCGCCAGCGTGCCGCTCTCGATATCCTCCAGCACGCCTGCCAGACCGTCGATCAGCTGCGATGCCTCCGACGGGGCAATAATTCCCGTCGCGCCCAGCATGGCGGCGTGCGCCATACTGCCTTCAATATCCTGTTTATACATCCGCGCATCAAAGGAAATTGACGAATTGAAATCGTCCGCCATCGGATCGGTCATGCCGTCCGTTCTGCCTGCCCACATCTTTTCCATAGGTTTCTCTTTCTTATTTCAGATGATTTTTTGCCTTCATCTTGGCGTACACCTTGGTCGGAAGTCCGTAGAGGTTGATAAATCCTCCCGCATCCGCCTGATTGTACACGTGATCCTCGTCAAAGGTTGCAATCTCCGGATCGTACAGCGAATACGGCGATGTGACGCCCGCGTTGATCATATTGCCTTTATACAGCTTCAGCGTGACATCACCTGTAACCGTCTGCTGGGTCGTTTTCACGAAGCTCAGAATCGCCTCAGTCAACGGGGTGAACCACTGGGCATTATATACCAGTTCCGCCAATTTCTGCGCCACCAGTGCCTTATAGTGTGCGGTTTCTTTATCCAGGCACAAGGTCTCCAGCACGGCATGCGCTTTATACAGAATTGCTCCGCCGGGGGTTTCATACACGCCGCGGCACTTCATGCCGACGAGCCGATTTTCCACGATATCCAGCAGTCCGATGCCGTTTTCGCCGCCCAGTTTATTCAGCGTTTCCACCAGCTCTACCGCGCCCATTTCTTTATCATTGACCGCGGTCGGCACGCCTTTTTCAAAATGAATCTTCACATAGGTCGGGTGATCGGGCGCCTGCTCCGGCGACACACCCATTTCCAAAAAGCCTTCCTTATTATACTGCGGCTCATTGGCAGGGTCCTCCAGATCCAGTCCCTCGTGCGAAAGGTGCCAGATATTTTTATCCTTGGAATAGTTTGTCTCACGGCTGATTTTCAGCGGCACGTGATGCGCCTCGGCATAGTCGATCTCTTCCTCACGGGATTTGATCGTCCATTCCCGCCACGGGGCGATGATCGGCATATCGGGAGCAAACGCCTTGATTGCCAGTTCAAACCGCACTTGATCGTTGCCTTTTCCCGTGCAGCCGTGGCAGATAGCGTCCGCGCTTTCCGCCACGGCAATTTCGGCTACTTTTTTTGCAATCGGCGGACGCGCAAACGCCGTACCGAGCATATAGTCCTCATACAGGGCGCCTGCCTGCACGCAGGGGAACACATAATCCGTCAGAAATTCTTCGGTCAGGTCAACCACGTACAGTTTGGACGCGCCGGTCTTCTTTGCCTTTTCTTCCAGACCGTCCAGTTCGCTTGCCTGTCCGACATTGCCCGACACGGCGATGATCTCCGGATTATTATAGTTTTCTTTCAGCCACGGAATGATAATCGAGGTATCCAATCCGCCCGAATACGCCAGTACTACTTTTTTGATCTTGCTCTTATCCATAATCGTCCTCCGAGTGTATATTTTTTCTTTGTGTTCCCATTATAGCGCATATTTATGCACATGTCAAGAGCAGATGTGAATTTTTATACATTTGTTTTCTTTTATCTTTCGGTGTCCCTTCTTTTGTGCATTTTGGCAAAAAAGAGCAGAAGCTGCACCGCCCCGCGCGGCATAAAATGCCGCGCGGGGCGGTGTTTGTCTCTATACTTCTTTCATCAATTCCAGCCGCAGCTGCATCCAATCTTCGGGAATCCCGAACATTGCCGCCATTTGACCGACGGTATATTCACGATTCTCCTCGATCATCTCCCGCGAAATCAGAAAGCACGCCGCGAACGCATTGGCTTCATACTCGAAGCTCCCCACCGAAAAACGCGTATTGGTGCGCAAAAAATAGGTGTTCGTTTTGGGATGCAGAAGCACGTGACCCATTTCATGCGCCATGGTCAGGCGCTGCTGCTGTTCGTCCAGTGACTGATTGATATGCACAAAGCGCTGGCGAAATGCGGTATTGAAATACCCTTTGATACTGCCCAGCGGCTCATACATCACTATAATTCCCATCGCCTGTGCCAACTCGAACGGGTCGCTCGTCCGATATTTTTTTCGGATTTTCTCCGCATACGCTTCCAAAACCGACACCTCCTGTCGCTTAAATTTTTACAAATCGTTTCTTTTCACGGCTATACAGATAGGCACGGTAGTCAAAGGACTTATAGCCGCCATTCGTTTTGTCTTTCGGTGCACCGTTTCCGAGAATAATCAGGTACTCCTCATTCTCTCCCAAATAAAAAGCATCTACCTGTTGCATACATCCGGACACATATTGCAGTTTCTTTTCCTCTGCTTCTCCGCGGCAATCGCAGTAATTATATCCGATCACAACCTTAAGCGGACACTTCACATGCACCAGTTTGATTACCTCATCGAGCCAGTCTTTTTTGTTATTCTCATGTTCCACAGCAATCTTCAGATCCCAGAGATGACGATTCATTCCCACCTCCTCGGACTGCTTCCTATCAAGCGTTTGATATTTTCCGAACCAACCCACGGAATCTATTCTGAAGTATTCATGCTGCACTTCCAGTCCCGATTCCTTAATAATTTTATGAATGATTTTCTTGTTGACCAGATTCGTAAAAGCAGGCTCGTCCGTCTGATAAATTTCAAAATAGCTTCGCCCGTCTTCATTTTGTTTTTCCTCAGTCGTTTCCGTCTTGAATTTTTTATAGAACCCGATGGCGTTCATTTGTTTTTTTCCTCCGGCTTTGAAAATCTTGAAATATCTATA
>DLVP01000024.1:0-202 GCA_003445125.1 Oscillospiraceae bacterium
GATAGAAATACTTCAGATCCTCGGTCTTTTCGGGCCAACCCAGGGTCGAGAACGGCCACAACGCGGAGGAGAACCAGGTGTCGAGTGTGTCGGGATCCTGGTGCACGTGTGTGCTTTTGCATTTCGGGCAAACGGTGACCGGTTCTTTGGAAACGACCATTTCTCCGCATTCGTCGCAGTAGTAAGCGGGAATACGGTGTCC
>DLVP01000024.1:258-1750 GCA_003445125.1 Oscillospiraceae bacterium
AGTCGCGGATGTTTTCCATCCAATGGAAATAAATCTTCTCAAACCGTTCGGGAACGAATTTGGTTTTGCCTTCTTCCACGGCGGCGATGGCGGGCTTGGCAAGAGGCTCCATTTTCACGAACCACTGCTTGGACACGCGGGGTTCCACAGTGGAGGAGCAGCGGTAGCAGGTGCCGACGTTGTGTACGTGCGGCTCCACACGCACCAGAAGTCCCAGCTCGTCGAGCTTTTCCACGATGCGCTTTCTTGCTTCGTAGCGATCCAACCCGGCGTATTCACCGCCGTTTTCGTTGATGGTGGCGTCCTCGTTGAGGACGTTGATAACCGGCAGATGATGCCGCAGACCGACTTCAAAGTCGTTGGGATCGTGAGCCGGGGTGATTTTCACCACGCCCGTGCCGAAATCCATTTCCACGTATTCGTCGGCGATGATCGGAATTTTTTTGTTGACGATCGGCAGAATCAGTTCCTTGCCGACCAGCGCACGGTACCGCTCGTCGTTCGGATTGACCGCCACGGCGGTGTCGCCGAGCATGGTTTCGGGACGGGTGGTCGCCAGCTCCAGATATCCGCTGCCGTCGGCGAGCGGGTATTTGATGTGCCAGAAAAATCCGTCCTGTTCGGCGTATTCGACTTCCGCGTCGGAAATCGAAGTTTTGCAGTGCGGGCACCAGTTGATGATGCGCTCGCCGCGGTAGATCAGCCCTTTGTTGTAGAGGTTGACAAACACCTCGTTGACGGCTTTGGAGCAGCCCTCGTCAAGCGTGAAGCGTTCACGCTCCCAGTCGCAGGAAGAACCCATTTTCTTGAGCTGTTCGATGATTCTTCCGCCGTATTTTTCCTTCCACGCCCACGCGCGCTCCAGAAATGCCTCGCGTCCGATTTGTTCTTTGGTGATGCCTTCCTTGCGCATCGCTTCCACGATTTTGGCTTCGGTGGCGATGGAGGCGTGATCGGTGCCGGGAAGCCACAGGACGGCGTACCCCTGCATTCTCTTGTAGCGCACCAGAATGTCCTGCAAGGTGTTGTCCAGTGCGTGACCCATGTGAAGCTGCCCGGTGATGTTCGGGGGCGGGATCACGATGGTGTACGGTTTCTTTTTGGAATCGGCGGTGGCATGAAAATAGTGCTTTTTCTGCCAGAAGTCGTATAAACGATCCTCCACCTTCTGAGGATCGTAGAGCTTGTCCAGTTCTTTCATAGTAACCCTCCGATGCAATGCTTTCTCTTTAGTATATCACACAATTTCGGATTTCGCAACAAAAACCGCCTGATTTCTCAGACGGGAAAGCACAGTTTTTCTTTTTTGAGCAGCAGTGTCAGACATAGATATGCCGCCGTGATGAGCAGGGAAGGACGTCGGTAGCGGAAAAGCGCGTAAAACCCGAGGGCGGAAAGCGCACCGAGCAGGAGAAAGGAGAGGATCGAAGCCGCAATTCTTCCGCGTTTTTCGCCCAATGTGCCGATCAGGAAAAGCCCGGAGAGACGCCCG
>DLVP01000024.1:1758-4792 GCA_003445125.1 Oscillospiraceae bacterium
CCAGCGTGCCGATCGGCAGTGCGTTGAATCCGCAAATCATCAGTTGAATGACGCGGTGCGAACCCTGACAGCAGCACGCGCCGATCAGATTGACCAGACACCCTGCAGACAGAATGAAAACCTCCTGCGGACGGGAAAAATCGGAGCCGTCCAGAAACATGGCAATGCCGAAAGGCTGAAAGTCCAGCCGGCGGATATGCCCGCGGCAGAGCAGGACGGCAAGAATGTGTCCGCATTCGTGAAACAGTGAGAATAAAAGCGACCAAAGCCAAAGACCGCTGTCGTCGGTCAGCGCAAAGGCGGTCAGAAGCACGGCAAACAGGTAGGATAAACGGATCTCTGTTCCCCGGACGGAAAATTTCACCATGTGAGGAGCCATGCGGGGTCGAAATATTTCCCGTTTTTGAGGATTTCAAAATGCAGGTGCGCGCCCGTTGCCCAGCCTGTGGAACCGACGGCGCCGACCGTCTCGCCGCGGCGCAGACAATAGCCGTTTTTGACGAACACCTCGCGGCAGTGGCAATATTTGGTGAATAACCCGTCTCCGTGATCCACCAATACAAAATTCCCGTCATAGCGGTTTTCTCCGACTTCGCTGACCACGCCGTCGAGCGCCAACGCAATCGGCGTTCCTTCGGCGGCGGCAATGTCGATGCCGACGTGAATTTCTTCCTTGCCGCTGATCGGATTGATCCGCTTCCCGAACGGAGAAGTCACACTTCCCTCCACGGGCTTTTGCAATACCACGGCAATCTCGTCGGCATTTTCCGCAAGAATGTCCTGCGGTTCGACGGCGGAAACGGATTTCAGCGAAAGGTCGATGCGGACGGCGACGGCGACCGCCAGGAAAACGGGAATCAGTAAAAGCAAGCGTTTGAGTCCTGTGTTTTTCATGTTCCATCCCTCCGCTAAAGCGTATGCGGGGGAGGGGAAAAACAGAACGTCAGAGCGTTTTTAAAAAAGCGTCGTATTTTTCCGCCGCGCGGTCGTAAAACTCGTTCAGCCTTCCGAAATACACCGAATTCCACGGCTTGTTTCTTCCGCAGAAGTGAAGGATTGCGGTGTGGCGGCGGATGTAATCCACCGTCAGCTCGCGGTTTTGCTGGCGGTACAGCACAAACAGCCGTTCGGTCATGTTGTAGCGCAAAGGATCGAGCGGGAGAATACGGCTGCCGTATAAGCCGCTGATGATGTCCTGATCGGGCAGAAACAGCTTGGTTTTGTGCGATTCGATGTAGTCGTAGACTTCCTGCACCTTCTGCTCGGCGCGCAGAGCTTTGAGATTGATGAGCATCACGCCGGAATTGATGTACGGGCTGTCCTCGTCCATGTCCAGCCGCACTTCGTTGAATCGGTGGAGCAGACTGCGGATGTGGGTGGCAGCGGCAAAAAAATTGTCGCCCATGGGCATATCGTACAGCTCACGCAGACTCTGATTGACAATGATGTCGGGATCGAGATACAGCACACGCTCCAATTGTTCGGGAAGATAATGCGCGGCAAAAATGCGGTAGTACATTTCCTTGGGATAACGGTCGGAGGTCGGCGCGTCGGAAAACTCCTCGGCGCGTACCGGCACGGGAATCAGCGTCCCGCGTTCTCCCAACAAACGGCGGGTGGTGATCAACGCCTCGTCGGGAATGGATGCGTGCATCAGATAGACTTCAAAAGCTTCTCCGGGACTGCTGTCGAGCAGAGAAAGGAGCATGATGTTGAGCTTGGAAAGATAGTGTTCATCCAAGGTGACCAGAATACGCAGCGGTTCAGACATAAAAGACCTCCCACGGATAGTGTTAACGGTATGATACCAAAAAATCCCGAAAAAAGCAAGAGCGGCGGTTGAAAAATTGTCCGTCGAGTGCTACAATAAAAGAAACGGAGGCGAAGGCGATGCAGTCGGTGGAAGAAGCGCTCGGAAAATTGCAAAAATCCCCGTTTCGGGCGAAATTTCATTTGTCGGAGGAAGAACGTCGGTATGTCGCGGAAAAAGGTATGGAGACGGTGCGGCTTCATGCTGAGGACTTCGTGCGGAAACGGCTCGCTCCCGCGGAGATTCCCAACGACGGGAAACAGACGCCTATGCGCGGACATCCGGTGTTCAAGGCTCAGCACGCCTGTGCCTGCTGCTGCCGCGGCTGCCTGAATCGGTGGTACCATGTGCCGCAGCATACGGCATTGACCGAACAACAGCAGCAGAAAATCGTGCGCCTGCTGATGGCGTGGATCGAAAAGGAGACGGAAAAATGAAAGTATTGGTGGTAGAAACCAGCCTGCGCAAAAACAGCAACTCCGATCGGCTGGCGGAGGCGTTTGCCCGCGGAGCCGCCGAAACGGGCGCGGAGGTGGAGACGGTTTCCCTCAAGGACAAGAAGATCGGATTCTGTATCGGCTGCCTTTCCTGTCAGAATACGGGAAAATGCGTGCTGAAAGACGATATGGCGGAACTGAATCGGAAACTTCACGATTGCGATGCGGTCGCGTTTTCCACGCCGATCTATTATTATGAGATGAGCGGTCAGATGAAAACCTTCCTGGATCGCGCAAACCCGCTGTACGGCACGGATTATCGGTTTCAAAAGGTCTACCTCCTCGCCACGGCGACCGACGATGCGGAAACCACGCCCGACCGCGCGCTGACGGGATTGGACGGCTGGGTGGAGTGCTTCGAGCGGGCAACGCTGGCAGGTTCGGTGTTTGTCGGCGGCGTGACCGATCCGGGCGAGATCGACGGAAACGACGGATTGTCGGAGGCTTACGCACTCGGCAAAAGCGTCAAAGAATGAGAAAAACGCACGAGCCCCGCGTGGGCAGGCGCTGAAAGCGCCTGCCCACGCATTTTTTTAAAAAAATTCCGACCATGCGAAAAAATGCTTGACTTTGTACCTGTTGTAAGGTTTATAATAAAAGAAAACCCGAAAAGAAGGCGATTCTATGGAACAAAACCGTACACAGGGCAGTGTGTTCAAAAATCTGCTGTCCTTTTCTCTGCCGTTTCTGCTGTCTTATTTTCTTCAGACGCTGTACGGCATGGCGG
>DLVP01000024.1:4843-17862 GCA_003445125.1 Oscillospiraceae bacterium
TCGGCTCGCAGGTGATGCACATGCTGACAGTCGTGATTGTGGGACTTGCCATGGGAACCACCGTGAGTATCGCCCGCGCGGTCGGCTCGCACGACCGCGCGGCGGTCTGCGCGATCATCGGAAACACCGTCACACTGTTCATGGGTCTGTCGGCGGTGCTGACGGTGGGGTTGGTTGCGGCGACACGCCAGATCGTCACGGCGATGGCGACGCCGCAGGAGGCGGCGGAAGGCGCGGCTGCCTACCTGACCGTCTGCTTTCTCGGCATTCCGTTCATCACGGCGTATAATCTTCTCAGTGCCGTTTTCCGCGGTCTGGGAGATTCCAAAAGCCCGATGAAATTCATCGCGGTCGCCTGTGCGGCAAATATCGCGCTGGATTGCCTGTTCATGGGTGTTTTTCACATGGGACCCGTGGGCGCCGCGCTGGGAACGACGCTGTCGCAGGGAATCAGCGTGGCGCTGTCGGCGGCGGTGATTCTCAAACGGCGTGAACAGGCGGGAATTCTGCTCTCCAAAGCGGATTTTCGCCCGCAAAAAACGCGATTGCGGGAAATTCTGCATGTCGGCGTGCCGATTGCCGTGCAGGACGGACTGATTCAGGTGGCGTTCATGACGATCACAGTCATTGCCAATCACCGTGGACTGGACGATGCCGCCGCGGTCGGAATCGTGGAAAAAATCATCGGATTTCTGTTTCTGGTGCCGTCGTCGATGCTGTCGTCGGTGTCGGCATTGGGCGCACAAAATATCGGTGCGGGAAAGCCCGAACGGGCGGAAAAAACATTGTACGGCGCGATGCTGATCGCGGCGGGCTTCGGATTGACGGTTGCCGTGCTGATGCAGTTTTTTGCCAAACCGACGGTGTCTCTGTTTGTCGATTCCGAAACGGTCGTCCGCATGGGCGGACAGTACCTTCGCGGGTATATCTGGGACTGTGCGCTGGCGGGTATTCATTTTTGCTTCAGCGGGTACTTCTGTGCCTGCGGAAAATCGGGGCTGTCCTTTTTGCATAACCTGACCGCTATTCTGCTGGTGCGTATCCCGGGCGCCTACTTCGCCTCCGCAAACTTTCCCGATACGCTGTTTCCGATGGGATTGGCAACGGCAGCGGGGTCGCTGCTGTCGGTAGTGCTGTGTGTCCTGCTGTTTGCTGTGCAGAAAAAGAAGGGAGCGACCGCATGAAAAAAGAAAATCTGTTTAAAATCGGGGAAACGGCGCGATTGTTTCACCTCAGCGAAAGCACGATCCGCCACTACGAACAGGCGGGCATGGTCACTCCGGAATATACCGATCCCGCGACGGGCTATCGCTATTACGGTCCCCGACAGTTTGAGGTGTTCAATACCGTTCGCTATCTTCGCGCCCTGGATNNGATATGCCGCTGGAGGAAATCGCCGACTTTCTTCAAAATCGCGACGTCGGACGCGTGGAGGAAAAACTGCGCCGCCAAAAGCAGGTGATTGAAGAAAAACGGCGGGAATTGGAGCGGATCGAGCGAAAAATCGATGCCCGCCTGCGCCAATTGCGGGATGCACAAACCTTTGTGCCGGATGAGATCGAACAAGCCGAGGCTCCCGCTTGTCAGCTGTTCTGGATGGACGCTTCCGTCCGCCTGCATCATTCGCTGGATATGGAAATTCCCGTCGGAAAACTTGCGCAAAAGCAGTCGGAAGCCGTGGTGTTTCTCGGGAAGGTGGGGGTGGCAATTTCGGCAGAACATCTGGAAGCGGGAGACTTCACCACCTATGACGGCGTGTTCCTGCTTTTGGACGAAGCGGATCATATCGACGGCGAAACACTTTTCCTGCCCGCCGCGCCGTGTGTGCGGGTTCGGTTCTGCGGCGGTCACTTGCAGGCGCCGCAGCGGTATCGCCGCCTGATGGAATATCTTTCGGAACACGACCTTTGCCCCGCGGGCTTTTCGCGCGAAATCACGATGATTGACGCGGGCTTCACCGACGATGCCGAAAAATTTGTGACGGAAATCACCGTCCCCGTAAAAAAGAAAGGAACGTCGGAAGTTCCCCCTTGCATAGACTGAAAAGAAAAAAAAGGGGGAATAGGTTTGAAAAATTGTTCATTCCTGCCGGATTCCTGCACCCGTCCGGCGGCAAAAGCTACGGTGCGCGGAAGCGAGGCGTACAGCGGCGTTTGGGGAGAAGTGAAGTTCTATCCGCAGCAAGGGGCAGTGCTGGTGCAGGCGACGGTGAGCGGACTGCCGGAAAACACCAATCGCTGTCAGAGTCCGCTGTTCGGGTTTCATATTCATGAGGGTACTTCCTGTACCGGTAATGCGGAAGATGCGTTTGCCGACGCAGGCGCACATGAAAATCCCGATCATTGCCCGCATCCGTACCACGCGGGCGATATGCCGCCGCTGTTCGGTGTTCACGGAAAAGCGTACATGGCTTTTCTCACCGATCGGATCACGCTTCCGGAAATTCTCGGAAAAACCGTAATTATTCATGCACATCCCGACGATTTTTGCACACAGCCTTCCGGCAATTCGGGGGAAAAAATCGCCTGCGGCGTAATCACCGCGTGCCGATGACAACAAAAAAGCTCCGCAAAAGCGGAGCTTTTTATCAAACTTTTTTTGTGCTTCTGCGCACAATGTGCCAGATCACACCGATGACCAATCCGACCAACGCCGGGCAAACCCATCCGAGACCAAGCTCCGCAAACGGGAGCATGTCTCCGACGTCCACAATCTCGCGGAGTACGGGGATTTGTGACAGCTCAAGAGGAATTCCGAACGCGGAAGGATCTTGTCCGGGGAGCTTATAGGGAAGCGTCCGAACGAGATCAAAGACAGAAGCAATCAGCGTAAAGACCGTGACACTGATGTAGATCACGCGGTCGTTTTTGAACAGCTTTCCGCACAAAGCGAGAAGGATCAGCGTGATGGACAACGGATACAGGAACATCAGCACCGGCAAAGACCAGGTGATGATGGCGCTGAGTCCCATGGTCGAAATCAAAAACGAGAGTACGCAGAATCCCACAGCCCAAGCCTTGTAGGTCGGACCTTTGGGAAAGATTGTGCAGAACATTTCGCTGCAGCTGGTGATCAGACCGACGGCGGTTTTCAGACAAGCGAGGGTAACGATCACTGCGAGAATGATGCCGCCCGTGCCTTTGAAATAGTGGGTAGCGATCAGATGCAGCGCTTCGCCGCCGTCCGCAGACATCGGATAAAGCACACGGCTCTGCGCACCGACCACGGCGAGCATGACGTAAATCACCGCCATAATCACACAGCCGAAAATGCCCGAAGTAATCGTGTTTGTGGCAATGCACCCCGGCTCGGTCACGCCCAGACGACGGATCGTGTCGATGACGACGATGCCGAATGCCAGACTTGCCAGCGCGTCCATGGTGCCGTAACCTTCAATGAAGCCCTTAAAGAACACGGAGGAAGCATAGGCACTCTGCGGCTCGACCGAGGAAGTCGCTCCCATCGGGAAAATCAGTGCAGTGACAATAAGCACCGCGAGGCTGACCAAAAACAACGGAGTAAGTACTTTTCCGACCCAAGTCAGAATTTTTCCGGGTCTGAGAGAGAACCACAGAACCGCGGCAAAGAAAAGAAACGCAAAAACCCAAATCGCCCACGAAGCAGTGCTTTCGTTGGTAAGATTCGGACGGATGCCGACGGAAAACGAAGTGGAAGCGCAGCGGGGAATCGCAAAAAACGGTCCGATGGTGAGGTAGAGCAAGCAGGTGAAGAATACGCCGTATTTTTTCCCGACCTTGCTGCTCATGTCAAGCAAGCTGCTGCTGCGGCTCATGCCGATGGAAGCCACGCCCAACAGAGGGATGCTGACGGCAGTGACCAAAAAACCGATAGCGGCAATCCAGACATTGCGCCCTGCCGCTTGTCCCATGAAGACGGGGAAAATGAGATTTCCTGCGCCGAAGAACAGTCCGAAGAGCATACTGCCGACGGCGAGAGTTTCCGAAAGATTCAGTCTTTTTTTCATCTGTTAGCCTTTCTGTAAAAAAAGTGGAATATGCTCCAGTATAGCACGAATTTTCAAGTAATGCAATAAAAATCCACGATTTATTCATAAAAAAGCCGTAATTTGTAAAAAATTCATGCAGCGGCTCTGAAAGTGAACCGCTGCATGGATTTTCCTGCATTTTAAATGAATCGGGAGTACTTTACCGATTTTCCGCACAGGAATTTACGGGGATTTTTGCCTGAATTCCCAAACGCTTTGCCTCGCGCAGATAGTGGGAATATCGGCAGTTAAGCGCCTTAATCTCGTAAATTGTTGCTTCGATCAAATCTTCGTCCACCTGTAATTCCAACGAATCCTCCAACAGCTCGATTTTACGGCGAATGGCGGCGATTTCCACCAATACGGCGGCGGTTTCTTTTGACTGTGCGGGGTTGTTTTTTTCGGCGATCATAAAAAGCCCTCCCTTTGCGGAAAGTATTGCCGCATCTCCTTCAGTGTATGCAAAACATGGAAGAAAATGAACCAAAGACACAAAATCTCCGCAAAAGTACGGCGCTTTCTGCCGCCTTTCAGTCTCGCAGGCTCTTTCCGTCACGCTTACGCGTGCCGCCTTCCTCCCGGAGGAAGGCTTATGTTTACGCGCTGCACTGCCGCAGAATACAAAAGTGCAAATTTTTAGTTTTGAGTCTTGAATTTTTCACTTCTATTTCAGTTTTTCCAAGAACCCCAACACCCCTCAGTCAGCCGTTCGGCTGACAGCTCCCCTCTTTGAAAGAGGGCAGCCTGCCGTTGACCGGCTGCTCTGCCTCACAGAAAAAAAACACAGCCTTTTCATTTGAAACCCTAAATTTTGCGCTGAAGCGAGCGCTCTTGAATTTCACTTGTGTGAATTTTTGTTTCACGTGAAAACCAAAAGAATATTCCAATTTGTTGATTCACAAAAAAATCTACAAATCGTAATCAAACAGTAAATAACAAAAAGTTTTGCAAAAGCAAAATTATACAACAGGTATTAAAAATCCGTCAATTCGCGGGTTTCTTCCTCCAACTGTGCGCGCTTGCGGATGGTGGCTGCGGACACCTGACAGATATACACCGTCGTGACGCCCATCTCCTCGCATACCAAAAACGAGCGCGGAAGCTCGTAGGTGACATTCACCACGCGCCCTTCCTTCTGCGCTTTGGCAAGAAAATCCTTCGTTGCCGCGGCAACCGACGTATTTTCCAGATCAAACACGCCGATCAGCGTGCGGTCATTGATCACCACATCGTTTCCCACGTGCAGAAACATCGGATTCCCCCTTCTTTTTCTTTGTGCGCCGCCGCGTAATCTGCCCATCCTTGACGGTAAAAATCAATCCCTCGGACAGGTGCTTGATGTCGTTGACCTCGCAGCAGGTGATAAAAATCTGCCTGCCGTCCAGACAGTTCATCAGAAAAAGCTGACGCTTGCGGTCAAGCTCGCTCATCACGTCGTCCAACAGCACCGCCGGCACTTCTCCGAACGCTTCCTCCAAAATTTCGCACTCGCTGATTTTCAGCGCCAGCACACAGCTTCGCTGCTGCCCTTGCGAACCGTAAATTCTCGCATTTTTTCCGTCGATGAACAGGTTGAAGTCGTCGCGCTGCACGCCGATTCCCGTAAAGCCCTGTTTGATATCCTCATCGGCGGACTCGCAGAGACGGCGATAGTAAATTTCCCGCTGTTCCTTCGGATCGGCGCTTTCCTCGCGATCAAACACCGTGGAGAGATATTCCGAAGAAAAGGATTCTTCTCCGTCGGAAATGCCGGAATAGAAAACCGCGGCTTTTTCGGTGAGTCTTTTCAGATATTTTTTGCGCATATTATGAATCATGCAGCCGAGATTGGCAAGCGAAATGTCCCACACCGCCAGCTCATTTTCCATTCGCTCCTGCCGATAGGGGCTGTATTTCAAATCGCGCACCAAGGAATTTCGCTGAAAAAGCACACGCTCGTAGTCGTTGAGCACCTGCGTGTATTTCGGGCTGATGCGGCAAAGACAGGCGTCGAGAAATTTCCGCCGTTTTTCCGGACCGTCGCGCACCAGCGTCAGATGCGCGGGAGAAAAAACGATGCAGGAAAATTTCTGAGAAAGCTCGCCCATCGTCGGCACGGAAAGTCCATTAAGCGTTGCCGTGCGTTGAGACGCGATGTCCATGGTCAGACGGTTTTCTCTTCCTCCGCTTTGAAAAACCGCCGTCACCTGCGCGGACTCCTCGCCGAAACGGACAAGCTCGCGATCCTTGTTGGTGCGAAAGCTCTTTTGCCCGGACAGCACGGAAATTCCCTCGATGATATTGGTTTTTCCCTGCGCGTTTTCGCCGCAAAAGACATTGACCTTCTCCGAAAAGGAAAGCGTCATGTCCTCCAGATTGCGAAAACGGGAAAAGGAGATTTCCTCAATGACCATGAGAAACCTCAAGCACATAATCGCCGACGGTCACTTCATCACCGGGACGGATTTTTTTACCGCGCTGGGTGCAGGTCTCACCGTTGACAAGACAGTCACCCTCCTGCACGATTTCCTTGGCGTGACCTCCCGTTTCGGCAATTCCCGCAAATTTGAGCAGAGAATCGAGCTTGATATATTCGGTTGTGATTTTCACGGAAATTCTCTCCATATATACCTCGCAGAAAAGGGGTTTTGTCTCTGAAAAATGCCGTAAAATGCCATTTTTCGGAAATTATTTGATTCTCACCGGCAAAACTAGGTACAAAAATTTGTTTCCTTCCTCCGGTTCAATGACAATCGGGGACAAAGGACCGTTGAAGCGGACTTTGATTTTGTCGCAGTCGCAGGCGCGCAGCGCGTCAATCATATATCCGCTGTTAAAGCCCAGACGGATGGATTCGCCTTCAAACGGGCAGTAATTCACGTCGCTGGCTTTTCCGAGCGGTGTGTCGCAGCGGATTTCCATGGTCATTTCGTTGAGGGTAAAATGAATCGGATATTTCATGCGGTCGGAAATCATCAGCGATACGCGGTCAAGACCGGACAAAAGCTCCCGCTTTTCGATTTTAAGCAGAGTTTTTTCATTTTTCGGCAGCGTGTCCTCATATTCCAGAAAATCGCCGTCGATCAGGCGGGAATACACAGTATACGTGCCGTTATCAAACGTAATTCTGCGTTTGACGGCGTGGATTTCGCAGGTTCCCTCCTCGCCGAACAGTGCGGTCACTTCCTTCAGCGTTTTTGCGGGAATGATAAAGGAGGTTTCAAACGGGATGTTCAGCGGTTCTCTGCGGATTGCCAGACGGTATCCGTCCACGGAAACGACCGTCAGCAGTCCGTTTTTGAATTCAAACAGCGAACCCATGTGAGTGGGGCGCACGTCATTGAGACTGACGGCAAAAATGGTGTGATCCACCATGTCCTTGAACACGGCATTTGGCAGACGGATAATGTCGTCGCTTTCGACTGTGGGAATTTCGGGAAATTCTTCAGAGGGTGTGCCGAGAATGGTATAGGACACCGAGCCGCCGGTGACATTGGCAAGATGCTTGTCGTCGATACTGACGGTGACGGTTTCGGTCGGAATCTTCTTGACCATATCGGTAAACAAACGGGAATTGAGAACGATCTCTCCCGGCACTTCGATCTGTGCGTCGATGCAGGTAGTGATGGAGAATTCCAGATCGTATCCGGAAAGCGACAGCTTGCCGTCGTGTGCCTGAATCAGAATTCCTTCGAGCGCACCGAGGGTGGATTTGGAGATCACCGCACGGGACACGTTGACACACGCCTGAGCGAGAGATTCTTTGTTGCAGGAAAATTTCATGAAGCGTCTCCTTTCATAAAGAAAGAATAGTATTTTTAGTAGTAGTCATAGGGGAGGTTGAAAAGTTGAAGAACCGCCGAAATCCTTTTATTTCCAAGGGAAGAGAGGAATTGACGGACAGTGGAAAAAAAGTTGCAAAAAATTTGAAAAGTCGAAAGAAAATTTTGCGGTTGAAAAAAGGCTGTTGAAAGTGAATAAAAAGTTGAAAACTCTGTTGAAAATGTGGAAAGTGAAATTTTACGCGCTAAAAAGTTGAAAAGTCGGATGTTGAAAGTGTTAACTGTCGCGGATATTCTGAATAATATCCTCAATGGTGGAACGGAAATTGTCGTCCTTTTCCATGCGCGAGACCACTTTTTTGATGGCGTAGACCATCGTGGCGTGATCTCTTCCGCCGAACTGTTCGCCAATCGAGGAAAGGGGCATCTGCGTGATTTCGCGGACGATGTAAATCGATGCCTGCCGCGCCTGGGACACGGAAGCCGAGTGTTTCTGGGAACGGACGTCCGCTGCCGTCACGCCGAGCGTGCGCGCGACTTCGTTGATAATTCTCTCCACGGTCACGGGCGTGGGCTGGTTGTCGTTGAGGACATCCTTGATGGCCGTCTGCGCCAGCGAAATGGAGGGCTGAGAACCGGCGAGCTGCTGGTAGGCTTTCATTTTTTTGACGGTGCCTTCCAGCTGCCGGATGTTGTTTTTGAGCTTGTTGGCGACAAATTCGCACACCTCCGGCGGAATATCGATGTCCATCAATTCCGCTTTGCGTTTGATGATGGCGACGCGGGTTTCAAAATCCGGCTTCTGAATATCGGCAGTCAAGCCCCATTCAAAGCGGGTTTTCAGACGGTCGTCGAGCGTTTTGATCTCGTTGGGCGAACGGTCCGACGTCAGCACGATCTGTTTTCCGGAATGGTACAGCGCGTCAAACGTGTGGAAAAATTCTTTCTGGGTGGCTTCCTTGCCGGCAATGAACTGAATGTCGTCCACCAAAAGAACGTCCACATTGCGGTATTTTTCGCGGAAATTGTGGGTTTCGTTTTCAGTGTTGCCCTTGACGCCCAGCGCTTCGATCAGCTCGTTGGTGAAGTCCTCGCCTTTGACGTACAGCACCTTGTAATTCGGGAATTTCTCGTGGATTTTGTTTTCCATCGCATAGAGCAAATGGGTTTTTCCGAGTCCCGAACCGCCGTAGATAAACAGCGGGTTGTACGGTCCCGCAGGCGACTGTGCGACCGCGAGACACGCGGCGTGGGCAAATTTGTTGGACGCGCCGACAATGTAGGTGTCGAACGTGTATTCATAGTCGCCGCCTCTGGAATTTCTCTCCATTTCCTCTTTGGAGTAGTGCAGCGGCTCCGGCTCCACAAAAAGGTTGTTGACCGTATCTTCTTCCTGGCAGAGGATTTTCAGATGAACCTCATACCCCAGCACTTCCTTCAGTGCGTCCTCCACCATCGCGCCGTAGCGGTTTTCGAGCATCTGCTTCTGCACAATGGAAGGGACGGAAATCACCGCCGTTTCGCCGTCGAGAGAGACGGGTTCGATACACTTGATCCACAGCCCGAACGCCACTTCGGAGATGACGTTTTTCTCCTGAAAATGACTGATGGCAATTTGAAAAACTTTCTTTAAATCCATGGGATCCTCCCGGTTGAAACAATGTTGAAAAGCGGTGAAAAAATGAAAAGATACACCGAAAACCATTGTACCACAAATCGCGGTTTTTTTCAAGGAAAAAATGAAAAAAACTTGATATAATATAATAAGGAAGAAACTTTTAAGAGGTTGAAAAAAAGGGGCTTGACAGAAGGGGTAAAAATATTGTATAATATACCCTTGCAAGGCTTGTATGAAAACGGGCTTTGAAAATATGCGGATAAACGTTCGCGTTTTGCGGGCGGTTTTGCGATTTTTCGACTTGCGAAAGGAGTGTTACGAATGCTTAGAACCTATCAGCCTAAGAAACTCCAGAGAAAGAAGGAGCATGGCTTCAGAAAGAGAATGAGAACGGCGAACGGCCGTAAAGTTCTTGCGCGCAGAAGAGCAAAGGGCAGAGCGCGTCTGACGCACTGAGTAAGTCTTGAATTGGCCACGTTTCTGTGGTCTTTTCTTTTATCTGCCGCTTGAAGGGAAAGCTATGATTTTTACCGAAAAGCTCAAAGAAAACCGTGACTATTGCCGCTTGTACAGCCGGGGAAAGACGTTGGTCGATCCGGTGCTGGTGACGTATTACGTGCGCACCGGCAATAAGGACGAGCGCAAGATCGGGATCACGGCTGCCAAAAAGGTGGGAAAAGCGGTGCAGAGAAACCGCGCCCGCCGACTCATAGTTGCTGCCTATACGGTTCTGGAACCCGCCACGGAGGGCGGATACAGAGTCGTATTTGTCGCGCGTGCAAAAACCGCGCACGTGAAAACGGACCGCGTGCTGGCAGCTATGAAAAAGCACCTCAAAGCGGCGGGAATCCTGCACTCATGAAATCATTGTTTCTTTCGCTCATCCGCTGGTATCAGCGAAAAATCTCCCCGCGCAAAGGGAGTGCCGTGTGCCGGTATTATCCGACCTGCTCACAGTACGCCTATGAAGCGATCGAGGCTTACGGCAGCTTTTGGGGGATCTTGCTCGCCGTCGGAAGAATCCTGCGCTGCAATCCGATGTTCAAGGGCGGATGCGATCCCGTGCCGCCGTCGATTTTGGGCGGGCGGATCAAAGCGCGCCGACACTAAGAAAAGGAATTTGAAAAATGGGATTTATTTCAAAATTGATCGGTATACCGCTCGGTTGGGTCATTTGGGTGTTTTATAATTTTCTCGGACATCACTATGTCCTTTCGCTTTTTTTGTTTACCCTGTTCACCCGCCTGCTGCTGCTCCCTTCCACGATTAAGCAGCAAAAATCCGCGGTAAAAAATGCGCGCCTGAAGCCGAAAATGGATGCGCTTCAGAAGAAGTACGCGAATAATAAGCAAAAATATCAAGAAGAACTGATGAAGCTCTACGAAAAAGAGGGCTTCAATCCGATGTCCGGCTGCCTCCCCCTGCTCATCCAGCTGCCGATTCTGTACGGCTTGATCAACGTGGTCTATAACCCGCTGACGCATATTGTCCGTCTGGGCAGCGAAACGATCACCAAAATCGGCGAGATCGTCAAGGAAGTGGCGCCGAGCTTTGCAAATCAGGCGGAAATATACGCGATCAACCACGCCACCGACGAAGCGTTTGCGTCACTCGGCGCGGATGTGATCGAAAAAATGCAGAGCATCAACCTGAATTTTCTCGGCATCAACCTCGGCGAAAAGCCGACCTGGGCGTTCAATGTCCTGCTGCTGATCCCGATTCTTTCGGGCTTGACCTCCCTGCTCGTGTCTCTCATTTCGCAGAAGAATATGACCGCTCAACAGGGCGGCACCGCCAATAACCCGACCATGAAGGGCATGATGCTGTTCATGCCGCTGCTGTCTCTGCTTTTCACCTTCGGAGTTCCCGCAGGTGTCGGCTTGTACTGGATTTTCTCCAACATCATTTCCGCGGTGCAGACGGTGATTCTTTACAAAGTGTATAATCCACAGCAGATTGCCGCACAGATGGAAGCCGAAGAAGAAGCAAAAAAAGAAGAAGAACGCCAGGCACGCATCGAAGCCAAAAAAGCGCTGAAACAGGCGCGTGAGAACGGCGAGGACATCGAGTTGGACGAAAAGGCGCTGTCTCAGAAGGAAATCAACAAAAGAAAAATCGCCGAGGCAAGAAAAAGAATGGCAGAAAAATACGGCGAGGAATATACGGAAAAGGAAGAGGATCAATGATTAAGGAAGTGTACTTCACCGGGAAAACTCTGGAAGAAGCGAAACAGACCGCTTGCAAAGAACTGTCGCTGGACGAATATCTCCTGTCCTATCAGATTGTGCAGACCCCGAAAAAAGGATTTTTGGGAATCGGATCGCTCCCCGCAAAAATCTGCGTGAGCGTGGAAGTGAAGGACGAGCCGAAGAAAAAAGAAGAGAGAAAACCCAACCCGCCGCAAAGAAAGCCACGCGAGGAGAAACCTGCTCCGCGTGCGGAAAAACCCGCGGAAAAGGAAGAACCGAAAAAAGAGATCCTCCCGATGACCAAAGCAGACGAGAAAAAAGTCGAGACGATCGTGAAATATGTCCGTGACGTGATCGATGCGATGGACGTCAAGGACTATACCCTGACCTATAAGATAGAGGACGGCGAAAACCTGCTGATCGATCTGGAAGGCGAGGGACTCGGCGTGATTATCGGACGCCGCGGCGAGACGCTGGATGCGATTCAGTATCTGACCGGACTGGTTGCCAACCGCCAGGAAGCGCGCTATATCCGCGTGTCGCTCAACAGCGGAGATTATCGCCTGAAACGCGAAGAGACGCTGAAAAATCTGGCAAAGAAAAAAGCGGAAGCGGTGCTGAAATATGGCAGAAGCTATTCTTTGGAGCCGATGAATCCCTATGAACGCCGCATTATTCACGCGACGGTGTCGCAGATGGAGGGCGTGCATTCCAAATCGGTGGGTACCGACCCGAACCGCCGCGTAATCATTTTCCCGAATACGCGCCGTGACGATGCATCGGCAAACGGCGAGCGCCGCCGTCCTTCCGGAGACCATAGAGGAAACCGCGATTTCCGTCGGAATAATAACCGCGACCGCCGCGGACCGAAGCCGAACCCGATCAGCCAGGTGCCGCGTGAGGGCGCACCGAAGGAAGACGCGGCAGAAAAGCCGTTGTATTCCAAGATCGAGCTGTAAAAAGAACGGGCAACGGGCGATTTTCGCCGTCGTTTCCCTTTTGCACCGCCGCCGTTTTCCGGTGGACTACCCCTTTTTTAAAAAAGGGAAACGGTCTCCGCAGACGACGGAGGACAAAAACCTTCGCATGGCTCTTTTTTCACCGAAACGCATGAAAGGCAGAACACTGCCTGCAAAACCCGCAGGCGTGAACCTGCGGGTTTTTGATTTTGAAAAAAAAGACGGTTGAAAACAAAGCAGAATGTTGAAAAAACAGAAAAGTCGCGCATTCTCCTTCAGTCGCTCCGCGACAGCTCCCTCTCAGAGGGAGCCTATGAGTTTATGCGATTTTCGGCTTTGTGCCGCAGAGAAAGCAAACGCAGAATTTGAGTTTTTAAAACTCAAAATCCGCACACTTTTCTTCTGCGGCAGCGCAGTGCGTTGCCATAAGCCTTCCTCCGGGAGGAAGGTGGTACGCGTAAGCGTGACGGAAGGAGCCTGCGGAAC
>DLVP01000024.1:17888-25843 GCA_003445125.1 Oscillospiraceae bacterium
GAAAAATAGCAGAAAGCCGCGGGTTTCCGGCGCTTTCCAAACAATCCCTCGGCGCATCGCAGTTTGTTCCCACAAAGGCGTCCCCTCTCCCCTGCTTCCGCCGCCCTGCCATATCGGGCGCGACTATCTTTCAACCGCATTCTCCCCGCAAAAAAGTTTCTAATTTTTCTCCATCGGAGGTTTTTTATGAAAAAGCTGACCATGATTTCCCTCGCAATCGCGCTGGCGCTTGCCTTCGCCTCCTGCGAAAAAGCGCCCGACGTCACCATCAACAAAGTCAACAACGGAAACAGTACCGATTCTTCCACAGAAACGGTGTCAACTGTTGAAAACTCTTCGTCCGACGTCGTCGAAACTTCCTCACAAACGGTGGTTTCTTCCGTCGAGGAGACGTCCTCGGTGCGCGATACCGTGCTTCCGGATTCGGTGTACGAGCTGTCTGAGGATCTTCTGCATCGGGTCGCGTATGCTGCCGGTCATTTTCATCCGCAGGACAACCGCGTGACGCGCGAGTACCTCTGCGAGCGGCTGGAAACCGTGGACGGCGTGGAATGTTACGTGATTGAGGTGTACGACGATGTGGACACCTATGTGGCGACCTATGCGTTTGCCATGGACGAGCACAGCGGGCAGGCGTTTGCGTATGACGAAGAAAAAGGAAGCTACCGCCAGATGCAGTTGGGACAGACGATCGTGCTGGGCGGCTGGGTCACTTCGGAAACGGTGAAGAATGTGTATCGCGGACGCGACTTCACGTTCAGCTATGAAGGAATCGCCGAGGAAGCGACGGTTGGCTCCGCTGTCACATTCAAGGGACCGAACTGGTATCTGTCGGTCACCTCCCGCCCCGCCACCGAGGAATACGACTTGGGCAACCCGACGGTCCGCGACGCAATCGAGGAGTCGGATGTGCGCAGTACGCTGGAGGAACAGGGCTTTGTGTTCGATTGGGTACTCCGCAGTGATGAAGTAACAGTGGACGGTCAGCCGATGAAACGCCGTCCGTTTTCGGCGACGCATCAGGAGGAAATTGTAGATCTCGGTACGGCGTACTACGGGTATGTAAACGGAAGATTTTACCAAATCATTGCCTACACCACCACCGACGAAAATTCCGTCAGTGATCTGCTCGGGGGCTTAAAACTGAGCGAGGACAGCGAAAACTGATGATTAGATTCAACAACTATTATAACCATGGGGCGTTTGATTCTGTATTGAAGGAGCTGATTGCCACCAATACTATCGGCTATGCGGGCTATGGCGAGGACGAATGGTGCGCCAGAGCGGAAACGGTCATTAAAAAGCTCATTTCCGAAGACGACGCCCTGATAAAATTTATTCCCGGAGCGACACAGGCAAATATTGTGGTCATTTCGGCGGCGCTGTCGCCGATCCAGAGCGTCATTGCCGCCGATACCGGACACATCAACTGCCACGAGACGGCTTCTGTTGAAAATACGGGACACAAAATTCTGGCGATTCCGAACACGGACGGGAAAATCAGCGCACAGCAGATCGCCGCGTGCGCAGCTGCGTATTACGACGGCGGCACACCGGAGTATCTGACCGAACCGAAAATGGTCTACCTGTCCTTCCCTACCGAAAAAGGAACCCTGTATTCTAAGCAGGAGCTGCGGGACATCCGCGAGGTGTGCAAAAAATACGGGATGCTTTTGTTTGTAGACGGCGCGAGAATGGGCTACGGTCTGGGCGCAAAAACCAACAACCTGACGCTGAAGGATTTTGCGGAGTTGACCGACGTGTTCTATATCGGAGGAACGAAGTGCGGCGCGCTGTTCGGCGAAGCGCTGGTCATCACCGAGACATCTCTCAAACACCGGTTCAAGGCATATATGAAACAAAAGGGCGCGGTGTTGGCAAAGGGCTGGTTGATGGGGCTGCAATTTGCACTCATGCTTGAAAGCGGCGAGTATTTTGAAAAGACAAAGCGTGCCGACGAGTTTGCCATGGAGATTAAAAAGGAATTTGAGAAAAAAGGAATCCCTTTTTGGGTTGAGAGCTTCACCAATCAGCAGTTTGTCATATTGACCGATTGTCAAAAGGAAAAACTGGCGCAGGGCTATTATTTTGAGGAAGAAGGCGCGGTGCCGCAGGGAACGGTCGTGCGTTTCTGCACGAGCTGGGCAACGAGCCGTGCCGAAGTTGACCGCCTGCTTGCCGATATAGCCGCGCTGTGAAAAGGAAAAACCGAGCCATGCGGGAGGCTTTGCCCGCACAGGGAGAAAAACTCCGGCGTGACCTTCACGGTCACGCCGGAGTGCTGTTTTTGCATTTTTTCCGCATTTATTGTCCGAAATTTTGAGGAAATTTTCGCTGCACGACTTGAAAAATCGTTTTTTTACTATCTGAAATGTTGAAAAAATTTTCCTCTGCGGCACAAAGAAAAAACACGAACAAACAAAGGCTCCCTCCGAGAGAGAGCTGGCGCCGAAGGTGACTGAAGGAGAATGCGAGACCTCTGTTTTTCTGCTGTTTTCGGTTTTGGAGGAAGCGTGTGATCGACATTTTCTCAAACTTAAAACTATCGCCAAAATTCTGAAACAAAAATCGGATTCAAAATCCACAGACAGGCAAACCCGCGGCTTTCCGCTACTTTTCAGTCTCGCACTCTCCTTTCGTCACACTCACGCGTGACACCTTCCTCCCGGAGGAAGACTCATGGCGACGTGCTGCACTGCCACAAAAGAAAAGTGTGCAGATTTGGGGGTTTGAGCCTTGGATCTTTTCTTCTCCCGTCGGCTTCCTTCCGAACCGCAACACCCCTCAGTCGCCTGCGGCGACAGCTCCCCTCTTAAAAAGAGAGCAGCCTATCGGCGACCGGCTGCGGTGCGGAAAAAAGAAACTTCGGCAAAAATTTCTCATTTTAAAAGCGCAGACTTTTAGTTTTGAAGGCTCGGATTTTGTACTGTCCATTACTTTAAAACCCTCGCAAACCTTTCTAAAAGGTTTGCGTTTTTTACCCCTCAATCAAAATTACCGGTACACCGATTTTCCGCGCATAATTGACGGTGTTCTTCGTACCGCCTTTTTCTCCGTGAAATACAGCAATTACTGCCGCTGCATGATTTACCATCCACTCGTTTCGAATCTGAAAACAGGAACGACTGTAACCGTCGCAAACATATTTTACAAAATTTGCAGTTTTGAGTATTTTACTGTACCGATACTGCCAATTTTCATTCCACCCTTTTTCAAAACCCTCATAAGGAACGGCGCAAATAAGTTTCACATCTGCGCCCTCGTCACGGATATTCAGCACAATTTCTGCTGCCCAGATATCAACGCCTCTTGCCATACCGGAAATGAACACGCGATTTTCCTCGGCAATCATCCGGCGAATCTGCGTCTCTAATTCTGTTTTTATGTCTTTTTCCGCACGCAAAAGTTTTTCCGGACGGTGACCTGTAAAGCAAACCCTGTGCAGCCTTTTTTCGCTCTCTGTCATATAAAATTCCTCCATTTCACCTGAATACATCATATCACATATCTACTTTCGTTTCAACTCATAAGTATATTATTTCTCACTTTGGAAGTAAAATAGTGATAAGAAAGGCGGTGACGCGATGGACACACATGCTCGTCTCCTGCAATTATTGCGGGAACGCGGATGGACGGAATATAAACTCTCCAAAGAATGTGGATTGGCGCAGTCCACCATCGGAAATATTTTCCGTAGAAACACCGTTCCTTCCGTCGCCACCCTTGAAACGATTTGCAAGGGATTCGGCATCACGATGTCTCAATTCTTTGCCGATACCGCCATGGTGGAAATGACGCCGGAAATGAAGACGCTTTTCGACCGTTGGCTCTGCCTGACGCCGACACAAAAGACCGCTGTTCTCCAATTGCTCGAAGCGATGAACTGCGAAAACGAATGACCTTTGCAAGGAGATACTGACAAATTTTGGGCTGACCGATTCGGTCAGCCCTTTCTTCGTTTTTAGTATGAACGCCGAACGGAGTGCCGCGAAAATATCCCTCGGCACAGTCCGAAGAGTACCGTCCGCTGCCGCAAAATCACTTCCTTCCGAACCGCAACACCCCTCAGTCGCCTGCGGCGACAGCTCCCCTCTTAAAAAGAGGGCAGCCTATCGGCGACCGGCTGCGGTGCGGAAAAAAGAAACTTCGGCAAAAATTTCTCATTTTAAAAGCGCAGACCTTGGGTTTTGAAGCCTCAACCCCTCCCGCCGCCGGTCGTTCCCGGACAGCGGCGAAGCGGATTTTCATCGGCGCGCGGTTTTTTCTTTTGAAATTTTCAAAAATCGCTTGCTTTTTTCGGAAAAGCATGATATGATAATAGTAACGATTATTACTTAGGAGGCGGCTTATGATGATTTCCCAAGACATTTTCCCGATTGGCGTCAACGACCATGCGGTCGATCTGTTTGAAGGGCAGTACCGCGTGAAAAACGGCATGGCATACAATTCCTATGTGATCCGCGACGAAAAAATCGCCGTGATGGACACCGTGGACGTGCATTTCCTGCACGAATGGCTGGACAACCTCCAAAAGGTACTCGACGGAAGGCAGCCGGATTATCTGATCATTCAGCACATGGAGCCTGACCACGCCGGCTCTGTTGCCGCGTTTCTGAAGCTGTACAAGCAGACCGTCGTGGTCGCCACGGCGAAGGCGTTCGGAATGTGCCGCCAGTTTTTCGGCGAGGACTATGCCGACCGACGGGTGGTGGTTTCGGAAAACGACACGCTGACGCTCGGAAGGCACACGCTGACCTTTCTGACCGCGCCGATGGTGCATTGGCCCGAGGTGATGGTCACCTATGACAGCAAAGACAAGGTGCTTTTCTCCGCCGACGGGTTCGGCAAATTCGGCGCCAACGACATCGACGAGCCGTGGGACGACGAGGCGCGGCGGTATTATATCGGCATTGTGGGAAAATACGGCGCGCAGGTGCAGAATCTTCTGAAAAAAGCCGCCGCGCTGGACATCCGCGCGATCTGTCCGCTGCACGGTCCGGTGCTGACGGAAAATCTCGCGCACTATCTGAAGCTCTACGACCTGTGGTCGTCCTATGCGGTGGAAAAGGAAGGCGTGGTGATCGCCTACACCTCCGTCTACGGCAACACCAAAGCCGCCGCGGAGCTTCTGGAAGAAAAGCTGCGGGAAAACGGCTGTCCGCAGGTGGCGGTCTACGATCTGGCGCGCTGTGACATGGCGCAGGCGGTTGCCGACGCCTTTTCCTTCGGAAAGCTCGTGTTGGCGACGACCACCTACAACGCCGACGTGTTCCCGTTCATGCGCGAATTTCTGGATCATCTGACCGAGCGCGGGTTCAAAAACCGCACGGTCGGGCTGATCGAAAACGGCTCGTGGGCGCCGCAGGCAGCGCGGGTGATGAAGGAAATGCTTGCCCCGTGCAAAAATCTGACCTTCGTTGAGCCGACGGTGAAAATTCTTTCGGCGCTCAACAGCGAAAGCCGCGCACAGGTACAGGCGCTTGCCGACGAGCTGTGCCGCGCGTATGCGCAGCATCCGAAAACCGTCAACGACCCGGAGGCGCTGTTTGACATCGGCTACGGGCTGTACGTCGTCACCACAAGCGACGGGAAAAAGGACAACGGGCTGATCGTCAACACGGTCACGCAGGTGACCGACAGTCCGAAGCGCGTAGCGGTGACGGTGAACAAGGAAAATTTTTCCTATCACACGATTCTTCAGACGGGCATCCTCAACGTCAACTGTCTGTCCGTGGACGCACCGTTTTCGCTGATCGAGCGGTTCGGCTTCCAAAGCGGACGGACTGCCGAAAAATTCGGCGGGGAAACAAAGCTGCGGTCGGAAAACGGGCTGGTGTATCTGTCGCAGTACGTCAACGCCTTTTTCTCGGTGAAGGTGGAGCAGTGCGTCGATCTGGGAACGCACGGAATGTTCATCGGCACGGTGACCGAGGCGCGGGTGCTGTCGCAGAAGGACACGATGACCTACGCGTACTATCAGAAGCACGTCAAGCCGAAGCCGCAAACCGACGGAAAGAAAGGCTTTGTCTGCAAGGTCTGCGGGTATGTGTACGAGGGAGACACCCTGCCCGACGACTTTATCTGCCCTCTGTGCAAGCACGGCGCGGCGGACTTTGAACCGATCGGAGAATAATACCCCCGCGCGCAGCCGCTATGCAGGCTGCGCGCGGCTTTTTCGCAAAACAACCGTCGGTTGAGCGGATTTTCGCCGTTTGGTTGAGAAAAATCCCCGTCCGCTCGCTTGTGTCCGCCGCCGATGCGCGGTAAAATGAAACCGAAAAGGAGGCATCGGAGTATGTCGGAAACAATAGGAAAAAGAATCGCTTCTCTGAGAAAAGGCGCCGCGATGACGCAGGAGGAACTTGCCGAAAAGCTGGGCGTATCGCCGCAGGCGGTGTCCAAATGGGAAAATGACCTCACCTGTCCGGACATCATGACCCTGCCGAAGTTAGCACAGCTTCTGGGCGTCAGCACAGACGAACTGCTGTCGGGCGAGCGCAAGGCGGAGGTTGTTTATGAGCCGAAGCACCGCGACATCCGCGATTTGTTCATGCGGCTGGTCGTGACGGTGGAAAAAAGCGAGGAGGAAAACGGCGTTCATGTGAACCTCAATCTTCCGATGGAGCTTGTCAAGGTCGCGCTGGAGGCAAACGCGGTATCGGCGTTTGTGGAGGTGGGCGATCAGGGCGAAAAGCTCAAAAACATCGACATGAACAAAATCGCCGCGCAGGTGGTGGCGCTTGCCGAACGCGGCGCGCTCGGAAAAATTCTTCAGGTCGATGTGGAAAACGAAGTCCATGTGGACATTTTTGTGGAGTGAGCCATGAAAATTGCGATCACTTCCGACCGCGGGCGCCGTGTGCGGCTTCGGATTCCGGATGTGCTGCTTTTAAACCCGATTTGTGCGTGGATTGCGGCGGCGAAGATAAATAAAGCTCTGAGCCGCCGCGGGGAAACGACGCGGGTGCGGGCAATCACCGTGAGAAAAATGATGTCCGTGCTCCGCCGCGCCAAACGGCGCGGCGTGACCGTTGCCGAGATTGACGTGGAAAACTGCGTAAAAATCACGCTGTAAGCACGACGCCGGGAATACAGAGAAAAGCTGCGGGCGACCGAAGGCCGCCCACAGCTTCTCTTTTGGACTGTAAGGCGCAAAAAACGGGGCGAAAGCCTCGTTTTTTGCGCAACTATCTATTAGGAGAATTGTCGGAAGAGACCCGCCAAAGCGGGTGTCCTCCGACAGGAGGAGAAGCGGGAAATCACTGTCCGAGCATTTCGCGGATTTTCGCCGTCAATGCTTCGGCATTTGCTTTGTGTGCCGACACGCCCGGATGCCATTTGGTTGCCGTGCTCATGTCGGAAGAATAGGGGAAGCGCAGAAATTCGCATTTCGCCGTCGGATACTTTGTCAAAAATGCGGCAATCTGTTCCTTCATCACCGTTTCCAGACGGCTGTTGAGTCCCATTTGTCCGCAGCAAGCCACGATGACGGCGTCGGGATGCTCGGTGTGAATCTTTTCGAGGAGTTTTGCATATTCGGAAGTAAAGTTTTCCACATACAAATCAATCTGCTCGGTTTTGTAGTCCGCATCGCCGGTGTAGTTGACGCCGAAATAGCCGTATTCCCCGATATTGACCGAGTCGTTCGTGCCGATGTTCATGACCACAACGTCGGGAGAAAAGCTGCTGTGATCGTAGTTTCCGCTGTTTACAAACACGTCGTTGTACATTGTCAGCATATTTCTCGTCGAAGCATCGGTATTGGTCGGATCCCAACCGCCCCAGCGGTACACACCGCAGCCGGGCATCGCGCAGACGCGGTATTCGGCATTCAGGGCTTCGGCGGTCAGATAAGAATAGCAATCGGTATAGTGATCGATACCGACCGCGGCGGTAATCGAGTCGCCGAGGAATTCAATTTTCAGGTCGGTCGGATGCGTATAGCCGGAAATCAC
>DLVP01000056.1:0-138 GCA_003445125.1 Oscillospiraceae bacterium
CTGCTCGCCGCCCGAAAGCTGGGCGGGGAAATTGCCCTTACGTTCGGAAAGCCCCACCTCGTCCAGCACCTTCGACGGATCCAGCGGTTCGCGGCTGACCTGTGTTGCCAGCTCCACATTTTCCAGCGCCGTGAGGTT
>DLVP01000056.1:167-3995 GCA_003445125.1 Oscillospiraceae bacterium
ACGAAGCCCACGTCGTCGCGACGGTATTTCGTGCGGCCATGCGCATCGCGCTGGGCGATATCCGCGCCGTCGATGATGACCTGCCCCTTCGTCAGCGTGTCCATGCCGCCCAAAATGTTCAGCAGCGTGGTTTTTCCCGCGCCCGATGCGCCCACGATCACGCAGATTTCTCCCTTTTCGATTCCAAACGACACGTCGTGCAGCGCCCGAATGGAGACCTCGCCCATCGGGTAGACCTTGCCGACATTTTCAAAGCTTACGAACGGTTTCATGGCACACTCTCCTTTATATATTCAAGTATACTGCCATTTTGTGAAATCTTTGTGAACATTTGTCAAAAAACCTCTTGTCCGCACACAAAAGATATGATATACTGAAGGTACGGCAGTGCCGAATATGTGTTTGAGGTGATTTTATGACCGATTTCGAAAGACAGGAAATGGCTACTCTCCCGCCCAAATACCGCCCGCTGAACGCGTGGGAATATTTTGGGTACACGCTTTTGTTCTCGATTCCGATTGTCGGATTCATCTGCATGATTGTTTTCGCATTCAACGATTCCAACATCAACCGCCGCAGCTTCGCCCGCAGTTATTTCTGCTCTCTGCTGCTCGTGGCGATTTTCGCGGGAATCGCCTTGGCAACCGGACTTCTTGGTTCGCTCATGGCGTTCGGTAGCCTGTATTGATCTCACGTCTTACGGATACGGCGCGAAGGGGTTTCCCCTTCGCGCCGTTTTTTCGATATAAAAATCCGGGTATGGGCTTTTGATGTCCTGAAATCGCCTCAACCGTCGGTCGCGCGGCACCGGCAAAGGAAAACTACTGCGGCTGTTTTTTGCGGTTTTTGTTCCGGAAAAACCGCGGCAGACAGCGAAACTTTCCCTTTACTTTCGAGGGGAAGTTTGGTAAAATAGGACAAAAGGGGGATTGTCCGTGAACAACAAACTCAAATCCGTGCTGTTTCGCCGCATGGTGCTGGTAGGACTGCTGATTGTATTGCAGCTGGCGCTGTTTCTCTATCTGATTCTGAGCGGAAGCCAGCTTTCTCAAGCAGTCAACGGTGCGTTCCGTCTTTTGAGCCTCATTGCGGCACTAAGCGCGATTTCCCGCCATACCAAAGGCGAATTCAAAACCTCGTGGGTGTTTCTGATCCTGCTGTTCCCTCTGTTTGGCGGAATGTTATACATTTTCTTTAACTTCCAGTCCTCCACCAAGAGCTTTCGCACCCGCGCCGCCCGCGTCGAAAAGAAAACCGGCGCATGGTTTGCGCTTCCCGAAACGGCAAGAGCCGAGGCTTTGCGCGAACTGGAGCCGTACAAGCGGCAGATCACCTACCTGCAGGACACGGCGGGTTTCCCCGTTTACCGACAGACGCAGGTCAGCTATTATTCCCCCGGCGAAGTTTTTCTCCCCGCGCTTCTGGAGGCGTTGGAGCAGGCGGAAAACTATATTTTCATTGAGACTTTCATTCTCGAAGAAGGCAAAATGTGGAATCGGATTCTGGAAATTCTCAAGCGCAAAGCGGCAGCAGGCGTAAAGGTGCGTTTGCTGTACGACGATATCGGGTGTTTGCTTTTGCTGCCGAAAAAATACGCCGACACCATGCGCAAATGCGGCATTGAAACTCAGGTTTTTAACCGTTTCCGCCCGTTTCTGACCGTCAGCCAGAACAACCGCGACCACCGCAAAATTACGGTGATCGACGGCAAGGTGGCGTTCACCGGCGGCATCAACATGGCGGACGAGTACATCAATGCCTATGAAAAGCACGGCTACTGGAAAGACGCATCCGTGAAAGTGGCGGGAAAAGCGGCGTGGAGTCTGACGCTGATTTTCCTGCAAAACTGGGAACTGTGCACCAACACCGGCGAGGATGCGGAGGAATATTACCCCTATCACGGCACGCCGTGCGAAACGGCAAACGACGGCTTTGTGCAGCCGTATGCTGACAGCCCGCTTGACGAGGAACACGTCAGCGAGCACGTGTACCGACAGATTATCGCCGACGCCAAGGAGTATCTGTACATTACCACCCCGTATCTGATCATCGACGAAACGCTGATCTCTTCACTGACGCTGGCGGCAAAGAGCGGCGTGGATGTGCGCATCATCACCCCATACCATTGGGACAAGCGGTTGGTGCATATGACCACGCGGTCGTATTATCGGACGCTGATGGACGGCGGCGTGAAGATTTATGAGTACACACCGGGATTCATCCATTCCAAAACCTTTGTCAGCGACGGACGCGTGGCAACGGTGGGAACGGTGAATCTGGATTTCCGTTCGCTGTACCTGCACTTTGAATGCGGTGTGCGGATGTATGATTGTCGGGCAGTGGATGCCGTGCGGCGGGATTTTCTTGCCACCATGGCGCAAAGCCACGAAATGAAGCCCGAGGAGCTGAAAAATTCGTTCCTGCACCGATTGTTCTGCGACGTATTACGGCTGTTTGCGCCGTTGATGTAAGTTAATGTTGAGGTAAGCGACCCGCAGTGCCGCGCCGAATCCCCGCAGAAATTTATTCTGTGCGACCCGCAAAATTGTTTGCGATATTTTCCGAAATTTTGCAGAAATTTACTCTTCGGCGCAGAAAAAACAGGCACAAACACAGGCTGCCCTCTTTGAAAGAGGGCAGCCTACTGTTGACCGACTGTTCTGCCACCGAAAAGGGTTGATTGTAAAATGAAGTTGGACACTTAAAATAAAAATCCATAGTGATATACCTGCATGATAAAAAGGAAGCTGCAGTGTTCTCCCTGTTAGAGAAGAAGGCGGAAAACTACATAGCGTTTCTGATTCCGGGAAAGACCAGTGAGGCGGTCATGTCTGTCATGCATTCACTCAAAGCGGAATTTGGTGACCGTTTTGCTCAAGTATTCAAAACCATCACCGATGACAACGGCTCTGAATTTGCTGACTTCGCCCAATGCGAAAGCTGGGGCACACAGGTGTTTTTCGCACACCCCTATACTTCGTGGGAACGGGCGCAAAATGAACGCCACAACGGATTGTTCTGAGCTTTTGTTTCAAAGGGCGTTTCTATGCAGAACTATTCTGCTGAGTACATTTTGGCAGCAGCGGATGAACTGAACGCGCGTCCCAGAAGAAAGCTGGGTTATGCAACACCGGAGGAGCTGTTCAATTCCTTCCTTGACCGGGTCTATGCGGTAAGTAGCAACTCCGGCTGACCCTGTCAAGGAATCGGCTGCGCCTTGCCTTCGGCATCCTTGACAGCGCCAGCCGTGCTTGCTGTGTGGAGGACAAGGCCGGCTTACGCCGAACTGATTTTATTCATGCGGGGTGTCCAACTTGCACTTGTAATTTGCGAAGAAGAAAAAACGATAATGCTTAATTTAATTTCTCAGATCAAGGCACGACTGGAAAAAATCAATGATGGCAGTTTTGTAATAGAGAATTTGGAAACAGAAAAGCTTGTCAATCTGTAAAAGCATATATCAATCGGCAAGAAAAACGGTGTTCGGGTGATTCCAAACATACGCCCCTGCGATGAGCGCACCTATGAACTCTGTTGCATGGTGTTTTAAAGGGCGCACAATGGCGGTCGGTTCGCACAGGTGTATCAAGCTTTTACTACCATTCCTTTCAAAACTCCTCATAACCGGGGGGGGAGTGAAAGACGGCAAACATCGTCAGATGCTTGCCGTTTTTTGTAACTGCGCGACGGAATAGCACAACGCACACACTGTGCTGAAAGATATGTGTTATAAAAAGAAAAATCCCGTGCACTGAAGTGAACGGGATTTTTGGAGGCACCACCCGGATTCGGACCGGGGATGAAGGTTTTGCAGACCTCTGCCTTACC
>DLVP01000202.1:0-7119 GCA_003445125.1 Oscillospiraceae bacterium
ACGCTGTTTGTCGGCTTTGTGAAGGCATCCCTGGATCATCTGAAAGATTGAAAATCTGTTGTGAACGGATTCATCTGCGGATTAAAAAGCCATTCGGGATTCACCGCCGAGGTGAATCCCGAATGGCTTTTGCTGTTATTTATAATCTCCCAAATAGCCCTTGTTGACCTGAAACAATTCTTCACACATCTCTTTTATTTCTTCGAGACTTAAAACCGCCGAGCAAAGTGGGTCTAGCGATACGGCTTGTATCACTTTTTCTTTTGATTTTTCCGCATAGGCTTCCACCACAAGATTTTCAATTCCCGCGACATACGAGACATAAATTGCCGGAACCTCCGGCATTTTGCCTTTGAATGTACGGGTGTATCCGTTTTCATCGGCAATTACGGGAATTTCAACACAGGCATTGAAGGGAAGATTTTCAACGCTGCCGTTATTCAGAATATTCGCATTGAACGGAAACGGGGTATGATCTCCGATACGGGCATTGAAAATATTTGCGGCATATTCGGCACTGCGCTTTTTGTCAAGTGGCGATTTCATCCAGTTCTTGACATTTTCTTCAAATCGGTTGGGATTTTCTCTCAATTTAAGAGAAAAAGCATATTCTCCTGGATTCCACGAGGTACCCGTACAGAATTTGCGAATGAGATCGGGACGCTTCCGGAACCATGGGGTGTATTCGGAATTGTGCCCGCTGGATTCGGTAACATAATAGCCGAACGTTTTGAAAATTTCGTTGCGGACTTTTTCTTTCTCGTAAAATTCGGGGAGCTTTATTTTTTCGCGTATGATCGGATAGATGTCTTCCCCGTCAGCGGTAATCTCCTGGAAGAAGGCAAGGTGATTGATTCCGACACAGGTATATTTGACGGTAGAATAGTCCTTTCCCGCCCATTCCGCAAGCATTCTTGAAGTCCCTTGCACACTGTGGCAAAGACCGGTAACATCGACGTTTGAATACGTCTGCATGGCTTTGCAAAGCATACTCATGGGATTGGTATAATTCAGAAATACCGCATGAGGACAATATTTTTCGATATCCTTGCAGATATCAAGCATAAGCGGAATGTTTCTCAATGCTCGGAATATTCCGGAAACACTTCTGGTATCGCCGACATTGATGTCCACCCCGTATTTTTTCGGAATTTCGATTTCATATTTCCAAATGTCCACGTCCCCGTTAAATACGGTGCAGAGAACTCCATCCGCTCCCTGAAGAGCCTCGGCACGGTCAGTGGTGGCGGTTATTTTGAAATCGACGTCCATTTCCTTTTTGATGCGTTCCACACACTTTGTGATTTCTTTCAGATGATCGTCATTTATGTCCATGAGACATATATGGGCGTCATGAAAGGCGGGGTAGGTAGCCAGATCCTTCACGACCGATGTGGTAAACTGTACGCTTCCCGCACCGATAAAGGCTATTTTTTTCATCAGCACTCACTCCAAATCGGTTTTGTTTGATAATACGATAGCACGGCGGCTGTTGAAAAACAATATAAAATATCGGCTGTTCGGCTCTGCGGTTTAGAAATTTTGCTATTGTTTTTCCCTGTCCGGAAAAATGTTTGCAAAACAGAAGGAAGCATACTATAATGAATGCGGGGGGATCGCTGTGATAGTTTATGACGGCTCCAATGACAAAAAGGTTTCATCGACCAAGCATACCGTAATGGTAATTTCGGTGGGCGAGTGCGGAAATCTGGATATGATCACATTGCGTAAAAACGGCAGAAAAGACTGGTCGCTTTTTTATTGTGAACAGGGGACAATGACTTTTGAAAAAACAACGGTATACCCGGGACAGGTCTGGATATATCCTCCCGATGTCCCGCAAACCTACCTGTTAAGGCAATCCGATAACACAACCTATCACTACCTGCATTTTACGGGGAATGCCGTTCATGAAGTGATAGATTCTCTGGGGATTCCCACACTGACACCGCTGAAGGCGCCGAAGGATGCTTTTTTTGAAATATTTAAAAAAATAAAAAAGTCGTCTGTGGGCGACGACGGACTTTCCCGCGTAAGGACGGAATACTATACGCTCAGACTTTTATCGCTGCTTTCCGAAGAGTCTCCCCGCATCAGCAAAAAGAATATGATGCTGCGCGTGACCGAAGATATGAGTCATACCTATCCCGTGCCGTATGATGCATCGAAATATGCCAAAATGTTTTCGGTAAGCGTCGGTCGGTTCAATCACCTATTTAAGGAAATTATGGGCACGTCCCCTTTAAACCACTATATCAAAACGCGTATGGAAAATGCTTGCCTTTTGATTGAGTGCACAGAGCTTACCATTGCGGAAATTGCACAGCGCGTGGGATATGAAAATCCAGTGTATTTCAGCCAGGCTTTCAAGAGACAAATCGGCATTTCCCCAAGCGTATACCGAAGGATTCACCATAAATAGTTTTCCTGAGCGACGCACAGAGTGAATGCTGCTGTGCTGTCGGAAGGCAGTGAAACGCCCCGCC
The DNA here is from genome assembly GCA_003445125.1 of Oscillospiraceae bacterium. GTDB lineage: Bacteria > Bacillota > Clostridia > Oscillospirales > Ruminococcaceae > UBA11540. Next base: position 2,487 of record DLVP01000202.1, read on the forward strand.
GCACGCTTTTTTTGGCGCACGGCGGGGCGTTGTTTACACGAAAAATCAGACAAGATTTGCCTGCGGCGGGTTGCCGTTTTCAAATCCGACGGCGTTTTCAAGGGTGGTGAGACTGATAGCTTCCAACGCTTCTTTGGTCAGAAACCCCTGGTGAGAGGTGATGATTACATTCGGGAAAGAAAGCAGACGTGCCGTGACGGAGGATTCCATGATGTCGTCTTCACGGTTTTCAAAGACATTGGGCTGTTCTTCCTCGTAGACGTCCAACCCGACACCCGCGAATTTGTGCATACGAATTCCGCGAATGAGGTTTTCAGTGCTGATAAGCGCGCCGCGGGAGGTGTTGACCAGAATCACACCGTCTTTCATTTTTTCAATGGCGGCAAGATCGATCATGTGATAGGTCTCGTCGGTCAGCGGGCAGTGCAGGGAAATCAGATCACTGCGGCGAAGCAGCTCGTCCAAAGAGACGTATTCCACAAAATCCAGCGCACGGTTCGGGAATTTGTCATAGGCGATCACCTTCATCCCCAGTCCGTGGCACGCACGGGCAAAGGCGGCGCCGATTTTTCCCGTGCCGACCACACCGGCAACCTTGCCGCAGAAATTGACGCCGGTCAGCCCGATCAGACTGAAATTGTTCTCGCGCACTTTAATGTAGGCTTTGTGAATGTGGCGGTTGACGGCAAACGCCAACGCCAGCGCGTGTTCGGCGATGGCTTCGGGAGCATAGCCGGGGACGCGCAGAACCGTAATGCCGCACGCCTTGGCGGCTTCGAGATCGACGTTGTTGAAGCCGGCACAGCGCAGAAGAATCAGCTTCACGCCGTTTTCGGAAAGACGCTTCAGTACCTCGGCGCCCGCCTCGGACGCCACAAACAGGCAAACTGCGTCGTATCCCTTCGACAGCGCCACGGTACGCAGGGAAAGGTCGGTTTTCAGAAATTCCACCGACAGCGAAGGAAATTGGGAGAGAATCCGTGCAAAGGATTCGGAATCGTAGGGCTTGGTATCGTAAAATAAAATTTTCATAAGAGCCTCCTGCGGAAATAGTATGTCCACCCGTGCGGGAAATATCAGCGTATGACCCGACCGCTGCCGTCGCCGTTCATAAGTTTTTTCACTTCCTCGATACCGACGTGGTTGGCGTCGCCGGGAATCGTGTGCTTCAGACAGCCCGCGGCGGCGGCAAAATTCACCGTGTCCTGCAAAGAAAATTCCGCAAGACGGGCGTAGATGAGTCCCGCGAAAAAGGCGTCTCCGCCGCCGACGCGGTCCACAATGTGCATATGGTACATCGGACTGAAGCACGCGTTTTTTCCGTCATAGACCATCGCACCGAAGTCGTTTTCGTCGGCGGAAAGGGAATGCCGCAAGGTGGAAGCAAACAGCGTCAGACCGAAGCGCTCGGTCAGCTTTTCCGCAATGCGCAGATATTCTTCGGGATCGGGCTTGCCGTCGCTGTGCGCACCCACATCCACGGAAAGAATCTCGCGCGCTTCCCGTGCGCCGACGCCGTTGAGTACGTCCACATAGGGCATCAGCCCGCCCATCACCTGCGCCGCTTTTTCCTCGGACCAGAGGTTTTTGCGGTAGTTGAAATCACAGCTGACGAAAATTCCCCGCGCTTTCGCGGCACGGCAGGCTTCCAGCGTCAGCGCGGCGGTGCCGTCGCTCAATGCGGGCGTGATTCCCGTGAAATGAAACCAGTCGGCGCCGTCCAATAAACGATCCCAGTCAAATTCGCCGCTTTTCGCCTGTGAAAAGGCGGAATCGGCGCGGTCGTAGACAATCTGAGACGGACGCTGTGATGCGCCCGTTTCCAGAAAATAAAGCCCTAACCGCTCGCCGCCGCGGACAATGCCCGACACATCCACGCCCCAACGGCGCAGTTCGTTGAATGCCGCCTGCCCGATGCCGTGAGCGGGAATTTTGGAAACAAAGGCAGCGTCGATGCCGAAATCGGCAAGGGAAACCGCAACATTGGCTTCCGCCCCGCCGTATACCGCGTCAAAACCGACCGCCTGTGTGAACCGCTGATGAGCGGGAGGGGAAAGACGGAGCATAATTTCTCCGAAAGTGACGACCTTTGCCATAAAAACCCCTCCTTATTTTTGCACAAGATGAACGGCAAATCCGCCGATCGGCTGTGACAGATAGATCCGCAGAAGCTCGCCGCTTTTGCCGTATACCGCGGACGCGTCGTCAAACGCCGCACCGCGGCTTTTGAGATACCGCACGGCACGAACCACGGAGTTTGTGCCGACGGCAAGATGCCCGTGTACACCTGGACCGCCGTGCTTCATCAACTCGAATGCACCGCCCGAAAAGATCGAATTGCCGACATCGTTTTTCTCAAAAGAGAACAGATGCTCCAATGTCTGCGCGGCATCTTCGGCGGCTTGTTCGCCGTCGAAATTGATGCCGACGTGCTTCAGCTCAAAGCCGAGCATGGTGTGTACCGCTTCGCGCGTGAGACGTTCGATGCCCTCAAAATCCCCCGCGTCCAGCAGCTTCGCGGGAACCATCCACGAACCGCCGCACGCGAAAATTTTCGGAAAGGAGAGATAGTTGTTGAGATTTTCGGGATGGATGCCGCCGGTGGGCATGAATTTCAGATTGCCGTAGGGCGCAGACATCGCTTTGATCATGGACAGTCCTCCTGCGGCTTCGGCGGGGAAAAATTTCACCGCATCCAGACCGAGGGCAATTGCCGCCTGTACGTCGGTCGGACAGGATGTGCCGGGAAGAATCGGGTACCCTTTTTCAAGGCAGTAACGCACGATTCGCGCGTCCAGCCCGGGGCTGACCAGAAATTTTGCTCCCGCGTCCATGGCAGTGTCCGCCTGTTCGCAGGTGAGTACCGTTCCCGCACCGACCAACAGGTCGGGACGAGCCTTGCTTATTCGGCGGATTGCCTCCGCCGCCGCAGGGGTGCGGAAGGTAATTTCCGCGCAGGGAAGCCCGCCGCGGATCAACGCGTCCGCAAGCGGAATCGCGTCCTCGGCTCGTTCGATTTTGACCACCGGCACCAGCCCGATGTCGGAAAGCTGTGAAACAATGGATGACATGACGGTTTCCTCCCGATCATAACAGTAATTTTATTATACGGAACCGATTTTGATAAGTCAATAAATATCTTCGGAAAAACAGAAAAGATATTTTCGGAAAATCAGCCGAAAACAGCCCGAACGGGCGGCATCCGGAGGACACCGCCCGTTCGGGCTGAAAGGATAAAAAGGCAAAACCTCATTCGGGAATGATCAGACCGTACTGTCCGTCTCTTCTGCGGTACAGCACATGAATGTCCCCGCCGTCGGTGTTGCGGAAAAGGAAGAACTGATGACCGAGCATGTCCATCTGAAGAATCGCTTCCTCCTCACTCATGGGACGCACGGTGTAGTGCTTGGTTTTGACGATGGTCTGCGGTTCCTCGGTGTAATCGTCGGTGAATTCCAGTACTTCAAAGGCGGGCGCGGTTTTCAACTTCTTTTCCAGCTTGGTTTTGTTGCGGACAATCTGCTTGGTGAGAATGTCCACGACCGCCTCTAGGGAAGCAAATTTGTCCTCGGTCGTGCGCTCCGCGCGGAAAATCAGTCCTTGGGAACGAATCGTCACCTCCACGGTTTCCATATCTTTATTGAAAGAAACTTTGACAACCGCCTCGGCTTCACTGTCGAAGAAACGGTCGAGCTTCTGCAATTTTTTCTCGGCTCTCTCGCGGAACGGATCTTTGATGTTGGCTTTGGAAACGATGGTGATCTTCATGAAACGACCTCCTGATTCAGAGAAATTACCAAAAAGCACCATGAAAATTGGATGTTTTTTGTAACTATATTATAACATTCCTGTGCATTTTTGTAAAGGGTTTTTGTAAAACTTCTTTTTTATTTTGTTTTGAAAATCCTCTTTTCATTCACGCGAAAATGTGGTATACTGAAAAAAGAGGTGTTTTTCATGATACTGGCAGTGGATATCGGCAATACGAATACCGTCATCGGTGCGTTTGAAGGCGAACAGCGCCTGTTTTTGTCGCGGATTGCGACCGACCGTTCCAAAATGTGCGATGAATACGCGGTGATCATCGCGTCTGTTCTTCAGCTGTACGGCTTTTCCGCCAAGGATGTCAAAGGGGCAATCATGTCGTCGGTGGTGCCGATCGTGTCGCGCTTTGTGAAGGAAGCAATCGAAAAAATCTGCCCCGAAGTGCCGTTCATGACGGTGGGACCCGGGATAAAAACCGGACTGAATATCAAAATTGACAATCCCGCCCAATTGGGTGCGGATATCGTGTGCGTGTCGGTAGCGGCACAGGAAAAATACCCGCTGCCTTCCGTGGTGATCGATATGGGCACGGCGACCACACTTTCGGCAATCGACCGAAACGGGAATTTTCTCGGCGGATCGATTCTTCCGGGAGTGCGCATCGGGCTGGAGGCACTGACCTCCCGCACGGCGCAGTTGCCGCAGATCAGCCTGGGAGACAGCGAAGTGCCGACGATCGGCAAAAATACGGTGGATTCCATGAAGTCGGGCGTGATACTGGGCGCAGCGTGTATGCTGGACGGATTGGTGCAGCGTTATCGGGAACTTCTCGGAGAGGATCTGACGGTGATTGCCACCGGCGGGATTT
>DLVP01000202.1:7171-7684 GCA_003445125.1 Oscillospiraceae bacterium
GTCCGCGATGAGAACCTGCTGCTGGACGGCTTGCGGATTCTGTACGGGAAGAATCAATAAATTCATTTTGAAACGCGCTGTATCCGCAAAGGAACAGCAGCAAGGAGGAAATGATGAAACAAAACACACAGAAACTGACCCGATTGGCTCTTTTGTCGGCACTGACGGTGCTTCTGGCAAACCTGCCGATCAAATTCGGCGTCATTGAAATGACCTTGGGGGTCATTCCGGTGGCGGTCGGCGCGATCACGATGGGACCCGTGAGCGGACTGATTCTGGGATTTGTCCTGGGCGGTGCGAGCTTTTTGCAGTGCCTCGGAATTTTCGTGCCGAGTTCTTTCGGTGCCACGGTGCTGGGAATCAACGTGTGGTATACCATGATTACCTGCTTTGTGTCGCGTGCGCTGATGGGATGGCTGACGGGATGGATTTTCCTTGCAATGAGAAAAACGGCGCGCGTGGGAATCTATGTGGCATCTCTTTCGGCGGCATTGCTCAATACGGTGCTGTTTG
>DLVP01000085.1:0-4436 GCA_003445125.1 Oscillospiraceae bacterium
ATACCGACGGCAACGTCGACTTCTTCGTGGCGGGCGTCGGCACCGGCGGCACGATCACGGGCGTGGGCGAGTACCTCAAGAGCAAAAACCCGGCTGTCAAGGTCGTCGCGGTCGAGCCTGCGACTTCGCCCGTGCTCTCCAAGGGCATTTCCGGTGCGCACAAGATACAGGGGATCGGCGCGGGCTTTGTTCCCGCCGTGCTTGACACGAAGGTGTATGACGAAATAATCCCCGTAGAGAATGAGGATGCGTTTGCAACCGGCAAGCTCATCGGCAAGAGCGAGGGGGTGCTCGTCGGCATATCCTCCGGCGCCGCCGTATGGGCAGCGATAGAACTGGCAAAGCGCCCGGAGAACGAGGGCAAGAACATTGTGGTGCTCCTGCCGGACACCGGCGACCGCTATCTCTCCACGGCACTTTTTGAAGAATAACACAAATAGTAGAACGCGCGCGGGCGAATCCGCCTGCGCGCGTTTTTTCGCGCCCCGTTGACAAGCAGCGGAAAAAACGTATAATAAGAGGTAGGAAAACGGAGATACTGTGAAAAAGGAGTTGGTAACGTGATTGAGAAAAAAGTACTTTCCACGGATAAAATCCATGAACTCAGCGGCAGAATTTATCTTCCGGAATCCGAACCGAAAGGGTATTTCCATGTGGTGCACGGCATGACGGAGCATATCGCCCGTTATGACGGCTTTATGAAGGAGATGGCAAAGGCGGGGTATATCTGCTTCGGCTATGACAATCTCGGACACGGACAGACGGCGCGGAATAAGGAAGAACTCGGCTATTTTGCCGAAAAAGACGGCTGGCTCTACCTGAGCGGAGACGTGTTTCGCTTTGCGGACGCGGTGCGCAGGGAATACGGAGACTTGCCCTATACGCTGATGGGACACAGCATGGGCTCGTTTATTGTCCGCACGGCGACGCTCTTTTTCGGGATGCCGAACCGACTGATCGTGATGGGCACGGGCGGACCGAATCCGGCGGCGAAAGCGGGAACGGCGACGGCAAAGGCAGCGGAAAAACTGCACGGCGGGCACTATGTTTCCCGACCAATCGATTTGTTGGCGTTCGGCTCTTACCGTCGGCATTTTCATGAGGACGACCCGAATGCGTGGCTGACGAAGGATCGGGAAGTGCGGCGGGCGTATGCCGAAGATCCGTACTGTACGTTCCCGTTCACTGTCAGCGCCATGCGGGATTTAGTCATGCTTAACCGTATGGCAAACAGCAATGAATGGTTTGAAACGGTCAATAAAAAAATGCCGATTCTGCTGATTTCCGGCGTGGACGATCCCGTGGGAAATTACGGCAAAGGCGTGTGCGAGGTGTATCGCCGCCTGATCCGCCATGGGACGAATGCGCAGATTAAACTCTATGCCGACTGCCGGCATGAAATTCTCAACGATACCTGCCGCGAGGAGGTCATTGAGGACATTCTGCGGTTTATCGGCGAAGAAAGAAAAGAGGAAACAGTATGAAATTTTCACAGATGCCCTATGAACGTCCCGATACGGAGAAGGCAAAGGAAACCTATGCGTCACTGACCGAACGGCTGAAATCGGCAAAAACCTTTGCCGAAGCGGAAAAGGTTTTTCTTGAGAAGGAAACATTGGATAAACACCTTTCCACTTTGCTGAATCTGGTGAGTATCCGCCATTCGATCGATACCCGCGACAAGTTCTACGATGAGGAAATGAAATTTTTCAACGAACAGATGCCTCAGCTTCAGGATTGCGATCAGCAGTGGAAACTGGCAATGCTGGAAAGCCCTTTCCGCGGAGATTTTGAGAAAAAATACGGTGATCTGATGTTTGTCAATACGCAGATTGCCCTGAAAGCGTTTTCTCCCGAAATCATTCCTCAGTTGCAGCAGGAAAGCGATCTGACACAGGAGTATGAAAAACTGCTCGCGTCGGCGCAGATTCCGTTTGAAGGAAAGACCTATACCATTTCGCAGATTGCCCCGTTCAAAAACGACCCCGACGATGTGCGCCGTCTGGCGGCATGGAAGGCGGAAGGACAGTGGTATAAGGATCATCAGAAGGAGTTGGACGACCTGTACGACCGTCTGGTTCATCTGCGCGACGAAATGGGCAGAAAACTTGGCTATGACGGCTATACCACCCTCGGATACTACCGCATGGGCAGAAACTGCTATACCAAAGAAGATGTGGAAAAATTCCGCGACGCCGTGGTGAAATACGTCGTGCCCGTGGCGGAGGAAATTTACCGTAAACAGGCAGCCCGTCTCGGCAAGACCTATCCGATGAGCTTTGCGGATAATGCCCTGGAATTCCGTTCCGGCAATCCGAAGCCCCACACCGATGCACAGGGAATACTGGAACACGGCAAAAAGTTTTATGAGGAGCTTTCACCGGAAACGGGAAAATTCTTCAATGAAATGCTGGACAATGAATTGCTCGATGTGCTTTCCAAACAGGGAAAAGCGGGCGGCGGCTATTGTACGGAGCTGAGCGACTATGCAGAACCCTTCATTTTTGCCAATTTCAACGGTACCCGTGACGACGTGGAAACCGTCACCCATGAGGCGGGACACGCGTTTGCCTATTGGATGAACCGCGATCGTATTCCGGCGGAATACTGCTGGCCGTCCATGGAAGCCTGCGAGGTACATTCCATGTCGATGGAATTTATGGCATGGCGATGGGCAAAAGGATTTTTCGGAAAGGATACCGAAAAATTCAAGTACTGCCACCTCTCCGGCGCGCTGACGTTCATTCCTTACGGCACCATGGTGGATCACTTCCAGCATCTTGTCTATGAAAAACCGCAGATGACGCCCAAAGAGCGCCATGAAACGTGGAAACAGCTGCTCGGAGTGTATATGCCGTGGATGCGCCTGGACGGAGAAATTCCGTTTTACAGCGAAGGCGAAGGCTGGCAGCGTCAGCATCATATCTATTCCAGCCCCTTCTATTATATTGATTATTGCCTGGCGCAAACCGTGGCGCTTCAGTTTTGGGCAATTCTTCAAAAAGACCCGAAGGAAGCATGGGAAAAATATATGGCATATACAAAACAGGGCGGAAGCCGCACGTTTACCGAGCTTCTCAGACACGCCGGACTGCGCACGCCGTTTGAAGAAGCCTGCTTGAATGAGGTCTGCCGCACGGCAAAGCAATGGCTTGAAAGTGTCGATACGAAAACGTGGGAATGAAATTTTTGTATTGACAAAAAGTTCACATAGGTATATAATATTACCGTGTAATCGGTTTGAAAAAACCGAATTATTCTGCGAATCCGCTCCCTCCTTCGGCGATTCTGCACGCCGGAATGGGTCGGAAAACGCGAATTTTAAAAGGAGAAAAGACTATGAAGAAAGTTCTTACCGGTCTTGTTGCCGGTCTGTTGGCGGCTTCGATGTTGCTGATGACCGCTTGCGACGGCAATAAAGACAACAAAGACACTTCCAGCGGCTCCGTCGATACGACAAAGTCCTATACTTATAAGGATTCTGTCAGCACGATGACGTCTAACTGGAACCCGCACACCTATCAGACCGAAGATGACAACTATCTGACGGAGTTTATCCGTGTCGGTCTCTACGGCTTTGTTTTCAACGACGAGAAGCATCCCGTCGAGGGCAAAGAAGCGTATTCCGGCTATAAGATCATTCCGGAAATGGCAGCAAGCGAGCCTGTCGATGTGACCGAGAAGGTGAAGGCAGAGCATCCGGAGTTCAATATTCCGGAATCCGCAACGAAGGGCTATGCTTACACCATCGACCTGAATCCCAAGGCAACATGGGAAGACGGCACGAAGATCGATGCAGATACTTATGTTTACTCCATGCAGAAACTGCTTGATCCTAAGCTGCTCAACTACCGTGCAACCGATTATTATGCACAGCAGCTCTGCATCGCAGGTGCAGAGTACTATGCAAACCAGGGTCAGACCAAGACGATCTCGGTCAACACCGTGATTAAGAACGACGGTCTGGCAGATCTGGCTGCATTCCTTGAGAAATACAAGGATACCGATATGTCCCTGAACTGGGCATATTCTTTCAATAAAAAGTATGATCCCGAAACAAAGACGTGGACTGAGGAAGGTTTGACCGATGAAATCGTGAAAACGACCATCAAACCGGCAGACCTGCTGAACATCTACATTGAGCAGGCAAAAGCCAATGATGGAACCGAAGAAGACGGTACGGCTTACTTCTGCGACGAAGCCTATGTGGATTGGACCTATCCTTCGGATATCAGCTATGATACCGTTGGTCTGTACAAGAGCGGCGACTATCAGATCACCATGGTTCTGGGCAAATCTCTGACCGGATTCAACCTTCTGTATTCGCTGACCTCCAACTGGATCGTTTATGAGGATTTGTATGAGGCAAACCTGAAGCAGACAGGCGACGCTTGGACCTCTACCTATAACACCAGCGTAGAGACCACCAAATCCTA
>DLVP01000085.1:4572-11434 GCA_003445125.1 Oscillospiraceae bacterium
GACGGCAAGACCTACAGCATGTATATGACCACCGCCATTGATACCCAGGTGGTTGGCGAGCCTTCCACCCGTTTGCTGATGTTCCTCAAAGGCCAGCTGATGACCTACGGTCTGCAGGCAGAGGATATGGCAACCTACAGAAGCTCCAAGTATGTTCATGCAACTCCCTCCGAAACCATTTTCTTCATGATTCTCAACGGCAACAAGGCTGCCATTGAAGAGCGTGAAGCAAACGCCGGCTTCGACACCTCTAAATATGACCTGCAGACACTGACGCTGACTTCCTTCCGTAAGGCAGTTGCCGTTACCTATGATAAGGAACTGTTCGCTTCCACGATTTCTCCTTCTCGTTCTGGCGGTTACGGTCTGATCGGTACGGCTTATCTGTACGATCCGGAGACCGGTGCAAGATATCGTGACACCGACCAAGCGAAGAAAGCGCTCTGCGATTTCTACAGCGTGGATGTTTCCAAGTTTGCTTCTCTGGACGAAGCGGTAGATTCCATCACCGGTTACGATCCGGAGGCTGCAAAGGCTCTCTATAAAGAAGCGTTTGACGAAGCACTGGCTGCCGGCTATATCACCGATACCGACAACGACGGCAAGTGCGATCAGACCATCGAAATCGAGTATTGCGCGAGCACGGTCACCTCTTTCATTGAGAAAACTGTCGATTACCTCAACGAGAAAATGGCAGAAGTTATTGCCGGCACTCCGTTTGAAGGCAAAATCACCTTCAAAGTTTCCGCTCCTTACGGCAACGATTGGAGTGAGAAGATCAAGAAGGGTCTGTCCGACACCGTCCTCGGCGGTTGGAGCGGTTCTGCATTTGATCCGTTCAGCTTGACTGATCTGTACGTCAACCCGAGTTATCAGTATGATGCCGGTTGGTTCGATGCAACAACTGTTGAAATGGAACTGACGCTCAACATTAACGGCGAGCAGAAGACCCTGAAGAATAACCTCAAGAACTGGTCTGACGCTCTGAACGGCGCGTATGTGACGTTCGGCGATACCGAGTACAACTTCGGTGCAGATCAGGTGGATGTCCAGACGAGACTTGACATTCTGGCTGCGTTCGAGACCAAGGTTCTCGGCACGTATGACTACCTGCCGATGCTGCAGGATGGTTCTCTGGCTCTGTTGACTCAGCAGGCATACTATGTTGTCGAAGAGTACAACCCGGTCATGGGACGTGGCGGCATTGCTTACCTGAAATACAACTATGATGACGCAGCTTGGGAGCAGTTCGTGGCTTCTCAGCCTGACGGACAGCTGAGCTACTAAGTGATTCACGCATAGTTTCATTTCCTATGTGGCGTATATTACCGGGGCTTCGGTTCCGGTAATATATTGCTATATATGCCTTTTTTCCGAAAAGGGGAAAATCCCCGTTTCAAGCGCTTATCCCGGATTTCAACGCTCTTTAGGAGGACCTGATGATATGCTGAAATATGTCGCCCAGAGAATTCTGCTGATGCTGGTGACCCTGTTGGTCATCACCTGTATGTGTTTTGTCTTGATACGTATGCTGCCGCCCGTGGAGCTTCCTGCCGGCGATCCGCATACACAGGTAATTCTGGCACGTCGCGAAGCGATGGGCTATAATAAACCGTATCTGGTGCAGTTCGGAATTTTTCTGAGAGACATCGTGACGAAATGGGACTGGGGTGTCAGCGATAGGCTCTACCTCGGACAAAACGTCGCGGACATTTTTGCCTCCAAGCTTCCCGCAACCATGGTTGTGAATGTGTACTCCATTTTGCTGAGTATTCCGATCGGTATCGCTTTGGGAATTTTTGCGGCGTTGAAAAAGAATACTTGGGTGGATCATACGATTTCCACCTTGACCATGGTGGTCATTTCGGTACCCTCATTTGTATACGCGTTTTTGATTCAATATTTTCTGTCCTTCAAATTGGGACTGTTCCCGTTCTTGATGAATGCGGGAAACAATTTCTTCACATGGAGTATGTTTGTCAGTATGCTCCCGGCAGTGCTGTCGCTGTCGTTCCCGGTCATCGCCGGATTTACACGAATTACCCGTGCCGAGCTGACCGAAGTATTGACCAGTGAATTTATGCTGCTTGCCCGAACCAAAGGTCTGACAAAGACCCAGGCAACGGTGCGGCACGCGCTGAAAAACTGCATGGTGGTTGTGCTTCCGGCAATTTTCGGCGAATTTATCGGCATTATGTCCGGTTCTATTATTATCGAAAAAATCTTTGCCGTCCCCGGTGTCGGCAGTTTGTATATCAACTCCATCGACGGGCGCGATTATGCGCTGTTCATGCTTCTGACCGTGTTCTATACCGTCATCGGTCTGTTGGCGGGCATTGTGGTGGATATCAGCTATGGCTTTATTGATCCCCGCATCCGCATGGGATCCAAGAAATAATCGGAAGGAAAGGATGCAGCAATATGGAACAGAATTACGAGCATATTCCGCAGGAAAAATTCCGATTTGCCCAGTTGGATGCCGATTTGCACGATAAAAAACTGCAAACGAAATCCCGCGGCTATTTCGCGGATGCCTTTTTGCGCTTCAAAAAGAACAAATCCTCCGTGGTGGCGGCAATCATCATTGCCTGCCTGGTGCTTTTTGCCATTGTTTCTCCGATTCTTTCCCCGTATACGATTAAAGATAAGGATACCGTCTATACCAACCGTCCGCCGTATATTCCCGCCATTGCCAAATGGAATATCGGATTGTTTGACGGCGCGGTGACGCACGACAGCCAGAACGAAATTGCGATGGAATACTGGCGCGGAATCGCAGAGGAAACGGGTATGGATCCGCTGATCCGCATTGTTTCCACACAGACAAAAAAGGTGGTGTACCGTGGACAGGAAGTCGAGGACATCACTTATAAGATCAAGACCAATAAGTATTTTGAAACCGGTATCGTTTACCGCACCCTTTCCTATGAAGCATTCGAGAAACTTCAGCAGTTCCAGAACGAAACCGGTATTCAGGTGATTTATCCGTATGTCGAGCCGAAGGATATCGGCGGAATTACCGATAACCCGAACCTGTGGTACCAAGTGAGCGACAGCAAAGGAACGCCTGTGCTGGACGCTGACGGCAATTTCATTCCCGTGTATTCCACAAATGCCTCTTTGGAGGGCGCTCCGTATAACAGCCTGAGGATCGAGGGCGATCCCGGCAATTATATTTACAGCGTCAGAAAATCCGGTTCGGTCACGTGCCGTATCTGCTATTATAACTACTATCGGTATCTCCGCGGCACCGAACCGTCCTACGTGTTCGGCACCAACGAAATGGGACAGGATCTGTTCGGTGCAATTGGTATCGGCGCGCGCTTCTCGCTGATTTTCGCCGTGCTGGTCTCGGCAATCAACCTGACCATCGGCGCCATCTACGGCTCCATTGAAGGCTATTACGGCGGCTATGTCGATCTGACCATGGAAAGAATTTCGGATATCCTCTCCGGTATTCCGACCATCGTGGCAGTCACGCTGTTCCAGCTTCATCTGGCACAAAAACTCGGCGTGGTGCCATCCTTCCTGTTTGCCTTCGTGCTGACCGGATGGATCGGTATGGCGTCTACCACAAGAAAACAGTTCTACCGCTTTAAAGGACAGGAATATATCCTGGCGGCAAGAACGCTCGGCGCGTCGGATGCGCGGCTGATGTTCCGCCACATTTTCCCGAACTCGTTGGGTACGATCATAACCAGCTGCGTGCTGGTTATTCCGGGCGTCATCAGCTCCGAAACCACTTTGACTTACCTCGGCATCGTAAACCTGTCTGATTTTGCCGGCACCAGTATCGGTGTGCTGATGAGCCAGGGACAGCGTGCTATGACCACATCGCCGCATGCCATGTTCTTCCCGGCACTGTTTGTGTCGCTGCTGTTGATTTCGTTCAACCTGTTCGGTAACGGACTGCGCGACGCGTTCAACCCGTCTACGAGAGGAGAGGATTGATATGGAAAACAAACTTCAGGTAAGAAATCTGACCGTATCTTTCCGCACCGATAACGGAAAAGTGCAGGCGGTACGCGGAATTGATTTTGACCTTGCAAAAGGCGAGACGCTTGCCATCGTCGGCGAGTCGGGCTCCGGAAAATCCGTCACCTCCAAAGCAATCCTCGGCATTTTGGCAAATAACTCCATCGTCGAGGGCGGCGAGATCATTTATGACGGTAAAGACCTTCTGAAAATTTCGGAAGAAGAATTTCATAAAATCCGCGGCGATAAGATTGCCATGATCTTCCAGGATCCGATGTCGAGCCTGAACCCGATTGTAAAAATCGGCAGACAGCTGACCGAAGCGATGATCCTGAAAGGAAAGGCACGCCAGCGCGAGAGTCGCCAGTCGTTTAACAGCTATCTGAAGCTGCTTAACGAAGCCATGATCCATGCCGTGGGAAACGATACGGCAATGGCGGCGGCGTTGACGGAAAATTGCAAATCATTCGATAAATTTGAATATAAACATCTTGAACTGGAGCTTGCGTATAATAAAGCACACGAAGCGGCAGTGGAAGGCTCGTCGGATATCGATGTGCTGGTGTTTGAGCTGGAGAAAAATGCCGCGAAGGATCTTAAATACCGCGTGGGGCAAATTTGTCGCTATGCGAAGCTCTCCGTGCAGGAGTATATGGTGCGTGACCGCGCGCCGGAGCTTCTGAAAATCGTGGAAGCTATTCCCGCACATCTGAAAACTGCGAATAGCGATTCGACGGCGCTGCGTGAAGATTTGCTTGCGGTCAAGGAAATTCTGGATGAAGCCATTGGCTTTACCGCCCCGAACTTCTTTGCACTGGGCTATTATGAAACCTTTGCCAAAGAACCGCTCCCGCAGATGCCCGTGTCGGAACTGAATGTGTTCCTGCGCAAATATCTGGACGATCACTTCATGCTGGCGTTTATCGAAGATGCCAAAAAAGGTTTGATCTATTCGGCAAATCATTCGTATGAGAAAAAAGAGGAAGCAATCGAACTTCTCAAAAATAACCGTACACCGTTTGAAAAAGCGGAACTTGATAAACGCGAATGTGTCGATACCTGCAAACGCCTTTCGGAGGCGGTGGAGGCATCCATTGACCGCCTGGAATTTGTCAAGGATAACATGGCGTATACCTTCCCGTCGGCATTGAAGTCCGAAATCGAGAATTATTTTGCCGCCATCGTTAAAAACGAGCAGGAAGAAAAGCGCTTTGCGCGCCAGACGGCGAAATTTGAGAAAAAGTCCGCCCGCGGCAAAACCCCCGATTGGACCGTGGTGCCGAAATCGTTGACCGATCTGGAACAGGCAAAACAAAGTATTCTGCATCAGATCGACAACCTGATCGAACACTATGAAGAGCGCCTTGCGGCGCGCGATACACGTGATTACGATGCCGAGACAGTCGCAGTGATCGACCATCTGAAGGAATGTGCTTCCGGCGTGGTTTTGCGCGTAACCAAACGTCTGGCAAAAGAAAAAGCCATCAAACTGATGGAAGAAGTGGGTATTGCCGAGCCGCGCAAACGGTATAATCAGTATCCGTTCGAGTTTTCCGGCGGTATGCGTCAGCGTATCGTGATTGCCATTGCCTTGGCGGCAAATCCGGATATTCTGATCTGCGATGAGCCGACGACGGCGCTGGACGTGACGATTCAGGCGCAGATTCTGGAATTGATCAACAAACTGAAAGCGGAACGCAACCTTTCTGTCATTTTCATTACGCACGATCTCGGCGTGGTGGCAAATATGGCGGATCGTATTGCGGTTATGTATGCAGGAAAGATTGTGGAATACGGTACGGCGGACGATATTTTCTATCATTCCGCGCATCCGTACACCTGGGCGCTTTTGTCCTCCATGCCGGATCTGGACACCAATGAAAAATTGGATGCCATCCCCGGCACACCGCCGAATATGATCTATCCGCCGGTCGGCGACGCGTTTGCGGCGCGGAATAAGTACGCGATGCAGATTGATTTCGAGCGCCAGCCGCCGATGTTCAAGATTTCGGATACGCACTATGCCGCCACATGGCTTTTGCATCCGGACGCACCGAAGGTAGATCCGCCGAAAATCATCCTTGACCGTATTGCGAGAATGAACGAGAAAAGAGGGGCAGAAGATGGAGAATAAATCGGAAGTGTTGCTGAAGGTCGATCATCTCTGCCAGTATTTCAAAACAGGAACCACCGAATTCAAAGCCGTGGACGATGTCAGCTTTGATATCAAACGCGGCGAGGTCTTCGGACTGGTGGGCGAGTCGGGCTGCGGAAAAACGACCACAGGACGTGCAATCATCAAACTGTATGATATCACTTCGGGTGATGTGTATTTCAAGGGAATCCGCATAAGTGCCGGGTTGCGTTCCTATCAGAACGCCATCGAAGCGGCAGAACTGGAGTATAAGGAAAAATGCGCCGACGCTTCTGCAGAACAGCGCAAGGCGCTGAAGGCGGCGTTTGAAAAAAAGGTAGCGGAACAGAAGGAAAAAATCCGTGCCGCGAAATATGATCAAAAGAACTGCGATAAGGAATACCGTGAGCAGCGGACAGCACAAGTGAAGGAAAAGTACGAAAAAATGCTTGCCGAATGTACATCTGCCGATCGTCCCGCGGTGCAGAAGGAATATAAGATCGAACTTTCCAAAGCGAAGAAAGCGAGACTTGTCACACAGATTCAGATGATCTTCCAGGATCCGATCGCTTCGCTTGATCCGCGTATGACCGTGCGCGAGATTATCGCCGAAGGATTGAAGATTCAGGGTGAGAAGGATGAAAAAGTCATCGACGAGAAAGTGTACGAGATGCTGGAACTGGTCGGTTTGGTGCGTGAACACGCCAGCCGTTATCCGCACGAGTTTTCCGGCGGTCAGCGTCAGCGTATCGG
>DLVP01000085.1:11506-12222 GCA_003445125.1 Oscillospiraceae bacterium
CAGGCGCAGGTCATCAACCTGCTCAACGAACTGCGGCATAAGCTGGGACTGACCATTTTGTTCATTGCCCATGACCTGTCGGTAGTGAAATATTTCTCCGACCGTATCGGCGTTATGTACTACGGTAAACTGGTAGAACTGGCTTCCTCGGATGAACTGTTTCTGAATCCGCTGCATCCGTATACGCGCTCTCTTTTGTCGGCGATTCCGCTGCCGGATCCGCATTATGAAAAGAAGAGAAAGCGCATCGTCTACAATCCGCTTGCCGAACACGACTATACGGTGGATCAGCCTACCCTGCGGGAAATCAAACCGGGACATTTTGTGCATTGCAATGAAGCAGAGTATCAGCAATATTTGACGGTACTGAAATAACGGGGACGCCGATGAAGAAAAAATGGTTGCCGTATTTCGTGTGTGCGGTGCTGATTTTGTGTATTGCCGCAATGGTCGTGTGGACCTATGAGTTTTCCGAAACGCATACGGCACAGGAATGGATGCGCGTGCTGTCCGACGCGTTTGTAGTGCCGGGCGTGCTGTTCTCGGGGTTCGGTTTGCTGAGCTTTTTGTCCACAAAAGGTGCATATGATGCGTTTTCCTATACGTTTTCGCGCTTTTCGCTGCATTCTTTGTTTCCGACAAAACAGCTCCGTAAAGACCCGGACAGTTTTTATGATTATAAACAGCAAAAAGACAAAAAGGGCAGGCGTTGGTTT
>DLVP01000085.1:12236-12431 GCA_003445125.1 Oscillospiraceae bacterium
TATTTTGTATACGGGACTTGTCTCGCTTGGAATCGGTGTGCTGTTTGCCGTGTTGTATGCAGTGATGTAAGAGAAAATCGGCGGCTCGCCTTTGGCGAGCCGCCGTCCTTTTCGGAGGTGATTTTTTTGGATATAACCGAAAAACTGTTTGAAAAACAGGATCTTGGCTATCGAGAATTTCATGCCGGCTTGATG
>DLVP01000085.1:12478-13368 GCA_003445125.1 Oscillospiraceae bacterium
TCATCGGTGTGCGCACGCCGCAGCTGCGTTCATTGGCACGGGAAATGCGGGACAAGCCCGAAGCGGCGGCATTTATGCAAAGTCTTCCGCACACCTATTATGAAGAAAACAGCCTTCACGGTATGCTGATTTCACAGGAAATGGACTATGCTCGGACAGTGGCACTGCTGCGGGCGTTTTTGCCCTATGTGGATAATTGGGCAACCTGCGACCTGATTCGCCCGAAGGCGTTCCGCTCCCGTCCCGCACCGCTTTTGCCGCAGCTGCGGGAATGGCTGTCCTCCTCCCATCCGTTCACGGTGCGTTTCGGCATGGAAATGCTGATGATGTATTATCTTGACGACGCGTTTTCTCCCGAACAGCTGACATGGGTTGCCGAAGCGGAAACGGAGGAATATTATGTGCAGATGATGACCGCGTGGTATTTTGCCACCGCACTGGCAAAGCAGTACGACGCGGCGGTCTTTTTTTTAAAACAGCGCCGACTGTCGGCATGGACGCATCGCAAGACAATTCAGAAAGCAGTGGAAAGCAACCGCATTTCTCAAGAGAAGAAAGCATATCTGCGCTCGCTGAAATAAGAGATTTTTCAAGGGAGAGGCTTCGCAAAGAAGCCTCTCCCTTCGACTTTTGTAATCATCCGAATCGGATTGCCGGTAAAAATCAATCTCATGCGGAGGATTGGCACCTTTGCAGCGACAAGAAACAACGATTGTAAGGGACTGTTTCCGAAGTATATCCCGACGTATGAGGACAACGGCATTGTTTTTTGAAAACCTCTTGACAGATCAGGATGACAAGAGTATAATGTGTTTTGACAATGATACTTGTCATACAGACAAAAAATGCTGTCGAACGGAGGTGCTGAATGATACTGCGAAATCGCTTGA